>CATMOP010000273.1 GCA_950072225.1 uncultured Nitrospina sp. | reverse complement strand
ACCATCGCTTTTATTCCCGCAGCATATTACTGCTTCCTGATTGGTGGGTTTTGTATTGGGGGAATGGTTTCAATGCCCAAAGACCTTTATCTGCTGGACTGAACCAATTTCCCCGGGAACTGACCTAATCGATAGCACTGTAAGGTTTGTTTCTTTGAGGCGACTTTAATATTGAGGGAGATTTTTTGCACCATTTTATATATAGTTATCTATATGTTTGAATTTAGGATCAGGGGGTTTATGGGTCGATATGAGAAAGTCTGGATTGAACTGGTTTTGTTCTTGATTACGGGATGGGGTTTGGTGCCCGAAACCGTAGCCGGATCACGGGTTCAGATCGTGGGGTCCACCACGGTTTTACCGGTGGCTTCCCGATCGGCGCAAATGTTTATGGAGTCCTCCAAAATTCGGATTCTGGTTAACGCCGGTGGCTCGGGGGTGGGTATTTATTCTGTGGCCCAGGGCCGCGCGGATATTGGAATGGCTTCGCGCCGGATTTCCCCGGACGAGAAGAAACGATTTGAAAAATCCGATCTATTAATCCATCCGATAGGACTTGATGCCGTGGCTTGCGTGGTCTCCACGGAAATTTACCAGGCCGGGGTTCGACATTTAACTCCCAGGCAGATCGCCGCGATTTATATGGGAAAAATCCGCAACTGGAAGGAAGTCGGCGGGCCAGACCGGCGAATTGTTGTCATCGATAAGGAACGGCATCGTGGCACCCGCCATGCGTTCATGCAATATATTTTCGGCAATGCATCGCAAAGGACACCCGGCACACTTCTGGTTACCGGATCAAATAATGAAGAGCAGGCCAAGATTGCGCAAAGCGACTCGGCCATTGGCATGTTGTCCTTTGCCTGGATCAATGAAGAGGTGAAAGCGGTATCCCTTCGAGACAAGGGAAAAGAGTTTTTGCCGACATGGGAAACGGTCAGGCAGGGGAGGTATCCCATTGTTCGAAAATTAAATTTTATAACGGCGGGAGAACCTGAAGGAGAGGTTAAAGCTTTCATCGATTTTGTGAAAGGACCACAAGGTCAGAAAATAGTCGAACAGGGCGGTTACATACCTATTGGCGGAATTTTCCAACCATGAAAGTTGCACTTGAAAATGATTTCAGGCGCGGTCTGTCTGGCACCCGTAATTGGGACCTGGTGGGCTGGGTATTTGCCGTAATGAATTTAATTTTTCTCATTTGTGCCGTTGGTCTGGGCTGTTTTCTGCTCGTAGAGTCTGTTCCGGTTGTGCGTTCGGAAGGGTTGGGGTTCTGGCTGGGAGAAAACTGGTGGGTGGGTGAAACTTTTGGCGCCTTGCCCATGATTTGCGGTTCCCTGATTGTTACGGGCTTGGCGGTGATACTGGTTTTACCTGTGGCCCTTTCCGGTGCTTTGTTCACTTCCGAATACTTGCTTCCTTCATTCCGGAGAAGGGTGAAAGGGGTCATGGAATTGCTGGCGGGTGTTCCTGGCATTATTTATGGCCTGCTTGGCGTTTCTTTTTTGACCGTCGGGATCAAGGATGTTTTAAATTTGCTCGATGGCAACACCTTGTTTACCGCCGGTTGCCTGTTAGCGATCATGATTTTGCCGACGGTTTTGACTTTGTCGGAAGATGCGCTCCGTTCGGTTCCTGCAGAATTTCATGAAGCCGCAGAAGGGCTGGGCCTTACTAAACTGCAAACCGCCTGGAGGGTGGTTTTGCCTCAGTCTCTACCTGGTATTGCGGGAGCGATCCTGCTGGGAGTAGGACGGGCAATGGGAGAAACTATCGCGGTTATGCTGGTCGTTGGCAGTCTCGACCGAGTGCCAGGGTTCAACTTTTTTGTTTCGGGCCAAACCATTCCCTCCAAACTGGGCCGCGAAGCGGCGGAAGCACTGGGCAGTGGACTGCACTGGAGTGCGTTGATGGGCTTGGGCTTGACCCTGTTTTTAGTGGTGGCGATTTTAACATTTTGCGGAAACATCTTTATCAGGCGGAGTAGCCAGTGAATGCCATAGCGGTGGAGAAAGTGGTGCTTGCCTTCATTGGAGCCGTCACTTTTTTCATTGTGGTTCTTTTGGTTTTCATTCTGGGCATCATGTTCGTCAAAGGATTGCCCGCGTTTCATGCCGGGTTCCTCTTTGAAGAGTCCAGGGATTTCGGACATTCTGGAGGAATTTTTTACCAGGCTGTGGGGACGTTGATTTTGATGGCTACAGCGGTTTTATGGAGCTTGCCTGTGGCTTTGGGCTCGGTGCTTTTCCAGACGGAATACCTTTCGCGATCCGGAAAATTTAAAAATTTTTTAACCCAGCTTACTTATATTCTCAATGCCACGCCCACGATTTTGTTTGGGTTGGTGGGTTATCTGTTTTTCGGGGTTTATCTGGATAAAGGTGTTTCATGGGTAACGGGTTCGTTAATTTTAGCGGTGATGATTCTGCCGACCTTGCAGGTGAGCTTTCGGGAGGCAGTGGAAGCCCTGCCGGAAAAATACCGTGAGGCGGGGATGGCGCTAGGCTTTTCACGGCTATCCCAAATTCGTCGCATCATCCTGCCGCAATGTTTTTATGGAATGGTGACGGGGGTATTGCTGGGGTTGGCCCGGGCCGCGGGAGAAACAGCGGCTATCATGTTTACGGCCACCACCTTTTCCGGCATTCAATGGCCCCAGTCGTTTTCCGACCCGGTACCCACTTTGCAGACCCATATTCTGGTTCTGGCTCAGGAAGCAGCCAATCCGGAATCTATTGCCCAGGCCTGGGGTGCCGGTCTGGTATTACTGGGTTTGGTGTTCATTCTGACGCTGACGGCCTGGGCATTCAGGACCCGAATGGTTATGGAGTCTGAGCAATGAATGAACGGCCCCGCCGCAAACGGACGGAGTATCCTAATGAAGAGTTATTTTAAAAGACGTAGCAAGCCACGGGAAATAAAACCCACTGGTGGGATTCAATTCAAAAATTTTACTGCCGCTTTTGGTGAAAGAAAGGTTATCCAAGGTTTGACCTGCAACCTACCCGAAAACTCTATCACTGCCCTCATTGGGGCGTCCGGTTCGGGAAAAACCACTCTTCTCCGTGTTCTTTGCCGGATGAATGACCGCATTGAAAACTTCCGTATTGAGGGTAGCGTTCTTATCGGTGGAACGGATATTTACCAGCCCGATAGCAATGTCTATTTGCTAAGGAGAAAGGTTGGTATGATTTTTCAAAAGCCCTGCGTGTTTCCAAAAAGCATTTTTGACAACGTTATTTTTGGGGTCAGGGAGGTGGCAAAGATATCCAAAAAGGATTACCCGGACCTGGTGGAGAAAGTATTGCGTGAAGTGTTTCTTTGGGAAGAAGTCAAAGACCGGCTCGGTGAAAAAGCGACCACGCTTTCCCAAGGGCAACAACAACGGCTTACCTTGGCCCGCACGCTGGCCGTGGAGCCGGAAGTTTTGCTGATGGATGAGCCAACATCTTCCCTAGATCCCAAATCCACGGCGGCGATTGAAAAATTGGTTCAATCCTTAAAGAATAGCCATACCATCTTGTGGGTC
>CATMOP010000272.1 GCA_950072225.1 uncultured Nitrospina sp. | reverse complement strand
CAACGATAGTAGCAGGAAAATCAACAGGCTCAATCGCTTCACCCTCTTCATTGGCAATCGACTTAAAAAATCCATAAATATCCGACAAGCCGGGCCCTGATAATACGCGCTCTATACTGACTCGTGAATATTTTTTTTGCAGAAAAAATAAAAGCTCCGCTTCCACACTGTTCCGGGGAGAAAAATCACAATGTCCCCCTTCGGAATCCATAACAATAAATTTGCCATTTCTCTCCGGAATCAGGAAGGCCTGCCCCAAACCTGTGCCTGCTGAAACCACGGAAATTCTTCCCCCACTCCCCGAAGCTCCGATTTGAATTACTTCAAAATCTTCAGGACTTAAAAATGGAATCGCGCATGCCGTAGCAGCCAAATCGTTGATCAGCCAAACCGCATCTATCCCCAAGTGTTTTTTTAAGCACTCTACCTCAACCTGCCAGGAAAGGTTGGTCAAACTGCATTTTTCGTTAGTGACTTGACCGGCCACGCCAAAACATGCTTTCTCAATCGTTGACTCGTTATCCTTTAAAAAGTCGTCCAGTATTTTCTCGATACTGGAAAAATCCCGGCTCTCATAACGCTTCTGGGTTATTCGCGTTGAGCTATCAAAAAGCGCCAGGTTGACCTTGGTTCCCCCGATATCACCGGCTAATATCATCTTTATTTAAGAAATGACCGGATGCGCTCATCCAATGCATTTTGGTCTTTAGTGAAAGACTGCAACGCCGATTGCGTCATCAAATCATCCAGCGCAACGGATTCGGGCCAGGAATCCAGGTTCGGGATTTTTCCATGGTCCTGGATTTTCTGTAAGTCGTCCTTGCTAAAGGGATGAAACAGGTTGACACTCTGCGCAATTTCATCCAGTTCCTTTCCCTGCATGGAATCCAGGTCCGACCTGGCAACCAGAGCATCGACAAAATTCTTAAACTCGTCTGATAATTCCCAAAGCTCCGAAAAACGCTTTGCAAGAGGATGCTGCGGATCAATCCCCGGTTCAATAGAATCATCAATATGAGAAACCATCGAAGATTTACCGGATTCCTGAAATTCTTTCATGGCCTTAGGCGGAATGGTCAATACATCCAGTCCGGCTAGAAAAGCCACTTGCTCACCGCTTCTTATGCTGGCAGCTATCAATCGCGATCCCACTTCTTTGTGGTTTTCACGCGCAGACCGCAATGCCCGCTGGGTCGCTAAAGTCACTTTTTCACCCACCAGTTCTCCCGTTCCCGCTTTATGATCCATAACCACTTGATTCAACCTGCCCAAAAACACATTGACAAAATCAGGGTTACCCAAACGCACCGCCAGATAATTTTGCCGGACCGAAAACCCCAAAGTAAAATTAATAGGAACCCCTTCCTGTCTTAAAGTCCGAACCGCCAAATATCCTTCAGGGGTAAGAGGCACTTTGACAGTAAAATATTCAGGGCACACCTTGTAATATCTACGGCCAAAATGCAGGGTGCGCTCTATGCTCCTGGACACAGCCGGGTGCAATTCAACACTGACTTTCACTTTGAAAGCCTGGACCAAACGCAAAGCAATCTTACAATTGATCACGAACCCTACCTCCAGAATCATTTCCTCCTCGGACAAATCCAAAGCCTCCTGCCTGATTTGATGGATGGTGTCTTCAATGATCTGGTCCATAGCTCCGCTTTGAACCACCTGATTGGCTAGAGTGTTATTGGTAGTCAAAGCCGTGAATTCGTCCTTCCATATCTCCTGGGCTTTTTCCAACTCGCCGGTATCAATCCACACCTCAGTACCAAGGGCTTTCAATCTGGCCAATAAAGGATCCGATTCATTCCTGGGCGACTCCCCTTCAATCTTTTCAAAAGCCAGCCTATGCAAAATCTCATCCAGCTTTTGGCTCACAGTAGCCATGCATTTATCCTTTCTAAAATCCGGGTTTACCTAAAAGTTTGAACATATTCTTCTTATAAAACTCAACACCCGGCTGATCAAAAGGGTTGACCCCATTCAAATAGCCGGTCATTGCCACCGCCCTTTCAAAAAAATAAATAAGCTGACCTAGAGATGTTGGCGAGCGATCTTTAATTTTTAGTGTCATGTTGGGAACTCCTCCCTCATGCGCATCGGCAGTTCCCAGCCAGGCTTTCTCATTAACAGTATCCAGCGTTTCACCAGCGAGGTAGTTTAAACCGTCCGCATCATTTTGAAAAGCGGGTATTTTCAACTGTCGCCGGGAAGTCTCGAGAGTTAAAAAAGTCTCAAAAATGTTTCGATTGCCCTCTTGAATCCATTGGCCCATGGAATGAAGGTCGCAGGTGAATTCCACAGAGGCAGGGAAAATGCCTTTTAATTCCTTGCCTTCACTTTCACCGGCCAATTGTTTCCACCACTGAGCCAGATAATGAAAAGCGGGTTGGAAGGTTGCCAGGATTTCAGTGGTTTTTCCCTTCTGGTAAAGCAACTGACGAGTCGCCGCGTAATAGTAGGCATCATTCTGATCCAGAGAACGGGTTGAATACAATTTTTCACCCTGCCGAGCCCCCTCCATCAATTCCTTAATATTGATCCCCGCCACCGCCATGGGGAAAAGCCCCACAGGAGTTAATACAGAATACCGACCTCCCACATCATCCGGAATTACAAAAGTCTTATAATCCAAATCATCGGCAAGGCTTTTAAGGGCTCCCCGGCTCGAATCCGTGGTGACAACAATCCGGCCCCGGGCTCCATCTACTCCATATTTTTTTTCAACCAACTCCTTTAGCAAGCGGAAAGCTATAGCAGGTTCAGTTGTGGTGCCTGACTTGGAGATCACGTTGAGACAGATATCCCGGCCCGATATCAGGTCGAAAAGATCAGCATGGTAATCCGAACTGATATTCTGCCCGGAAAAATAGATTTCCGGTCCGCCCTGTCTGCCAAATTGATTGGAAAAAGAAGAATTCAGGTAGGAAATCCCTGCCCGGGCACCTAAATAAGACCCTCCAATACCCACAATGATGAAAACTTCACAACAATCACGGATAGAGCTTGCGGTGGTTTCGATCTCAGCGGATATGGCGTCGGAAAAACGTGAAGGCAGGCGCAACCACCCCAGATAGTCCGACCCCTTACCTGTACCTCCTTCTAACCGATCATGGCACAGGCTGACCTGTTCCTGGAGGCTAATTACTTCCTGCTCGGTAACAAAGGACTTCAGGTTGTCGCAATTAAGGGAAAGGTTTGACATGCTGGACGGGCTGTTTACCTCTGCAATTTACTGAACTTGGACCCTTAAAGAGTCAAATTATACATCAGGCCTTTTTGGCCAAACACAAACGCTACGATAGGGTCTTTCACATTGATGGTATCCAGGGAATCCCCCATACTCAGCGAGATCAATGCTACAGATCCATCCACCCCGGCTTTCCAGCCATCATTTTTTCTAAAAGCCTTCAAAGCATCATCTTTAGTAAATACCAGAATGATGGACTTTGCCTAGGCACCGAACTGAAACCCTATCGAAGCCGCCATGGTACTGTAATATTCAACGGTCTTACCTCCGATCCGCAAA
>CATMOP010000271.1 GCA_950072225.1 uncultured Nitrospina sp. | reverse complement strand
TTTGGGGGTAAAAATCACAATATCGGCATCTTTTCCAACCCCTAGGTTACCTTTATCCAAATTGAAGAGACGACAGGGTTGCTGGGTGAGTAGATCTACCGCTTTTTGCAAAGTGATCACCTTTTCATCGACCATTTTAAGGGTTAGGGGAAGGGCCGTCTCCAAGCCAACAATACCAAAACAGGCTTTGCTGAACTCCATCTGTTTATCGGCCAGATCATGGGGAGCATGGTCTGTGGCAATGATATCTATTGTCCCATCTCTCAACCCTTCCTTGATCAATTCCAGGTCCTCGTGGGTTCTGAGGGGAGGGCTCATTTTGGCGTTGGTGTCATAATTGCGGCAGGCTTCTTCCGTAAGAGTAAAATGATGCGGAGCTACTTCGCAAGTTACAGGGAGACCTTTAGCCTTGGCTTGGCGAACCAACTCTACTGCTCCACCACTGCTTATATGTGCCACGTGAAGCCGTCCACCCGTTTTGCGGAGCAAACAGATGTCCCGAAAAACCATAATATCTTCCGCTTCAACCGGCATTCCCTTCAAACCCAATTCAGTGGAAATAATGCCTTCATTCATACAACCTCCCTGTGTCAAATCAAGAATTTCGCTATGCTGTATGCAGGGTAGGCCAAACATTCGGCTATATTCAAATGCCCTTCGCATTAATTCACTGTCCATAACCGGCCTTCCATCATCAGAATAACCAATACACCCGGCTTCTTTTAATTCGCCCATATCTGATAAACTTTCTCCTTTTAGCCCTTTGGTGATAGCTCCAATGGGAAGAACATTGACCAAATTGGTTTTCTTTGCTTGGGAGAAAATCAATTCTGTAATCGAGCGGTTATCGTTTACGGGAGAGGTATTGGGCATTACCGCCACAGTGGAAAATCCGCCGGCCGCCGCTGAAGCACTACCGGTTTCTATGGTCTCCTTATATTCATGACCTGGCTCCCGGAAATGCACATGCATATCACAGAAACCGGGAGCGACCACACAATTTTTCGCGTCTATCACAGGAACATCTTTTAATTTACTTCCAGATATTTTCCCCTGGGGCTCAATGGCTTCAATTTTCCCATTGTTGATCAGAATATCAAAGGAGCCATCAAGCTGGTTTGCTGGATCAATAACCTGGCCATTTTTAATTAGGGTTTGCATTATTCTCCCCCAGTAATAAATAAAAAAGGGCCATCCTGATAGCTACCCCGTTGGTGACCTGATTCAAAATAAGAGAACGAGGACCATCCATCACATCCAAGGCTATTTCGATTCCTCTGTTGACCGGCCCCGGATGTATGATGAGAACATCATCGCGAGCGTGAGCCAGAGTTTCTGAAGTCAGGCAAAAATAGTTTGAATATTCCCGAAGACTTGATAGAAGCCCCTGATTTTGTCGTTCCAACTGGATACGAAGAACCATGATCACATCCACATCTTTTATCGCTTCAGTAAGATTGTGACTCACTTCCACACCAAGACGCTCCATTTCAACTGGAATGAGCGGAGGAGGACCAACAACCCGGACTTTCATACCCATGGTTTGCATAGCCATTATATTAGAACGGGCCACTCGGCTGTGGCTGATGTCACCAACAATTGCAACTTTAAGTCCTTTCAAATCTCCCCTATGACTGCGAATGGTGAGCAGATCCAGCAATGCCTGGCTGGGATGTTCATGCGACCCATCTCCTGCGTTGATGATCGGACTGTCCACAAATTGAGACAGGAGTTCGGCCGCTCCGGAACAATGATGCCGAATCACCATTATATCTGGACTCATCGCTTCCAAATTCCGCGCCGTATCTATTAAATTTTCCCCTTTTACAGTGCTGCTCGTAGAACCGGATATATTTATCACATCAGCACTCAAACGCTTTCCGGCAATCTCAAATGAAGTCCTTGTACGGGTGCTGGGCTCAAAAAACAGGTTAATGATCGTTTTGCCTCTAAGAGCTGGGACCTTTTTAATAGCTCGCGTAGAAATTTCTTTAAAGGAATCTGCAGTATCCAGAATTTGCTGGATATCGTCTTTTGTTAATTCCTTCGTTCCTAAAATATTTTTTGTGGACAGTGCCATCAGTTGGATTGCTCCTGAATAATCACTCTGTCTTCACCATCTTCCTCGGTTAATAAAACTTGAACACGTTTGGATTTGGCCGTGGGAATATTTTTGCCCACATAATCAGGCCTGATAGGCAATTCACGATGGCCTCGATCGATCAACACGGCCAATTGGACGGATGAGGGGCGTCCGAAATCCATGAGTGCATCAATAGCCGCACGAATGGTTCTCCCGGTAAACAAAACGTCATCACAAAGAATAATATGCTTGCCTTCTAACGCAAAGGATATCTCCGTTTTCTTTAATTCTGGTTTATGACTCCCGCCTGCCAGATCATCTCGGTAAAGCGTGATATCCAGAACTCCATGGTCTACCGTCACATTCTCTATTTCCTTTATTTTCGCTCTTAACCTTTGGGATAGCACCACACCACGGGTTCGAATTCCCACCAGGGCTATATTCCCGGCACCATGATTACGTTCCAGGATTTCATGGGATATGCGGCTGACCGCACGGGAAATATCTTGTGAGTTTAGAAGTGTTGAACCCATAAATTGAAATAGGCAAAAAAAAACCTCCTCAAGGCAAAAACAAGCCTAAGCAGGAGGCAATAAAATATTTTTTACACCAAACATCATTTTCCCCCTTGATAGCCTCACAGGACTATTTTAAAGAGTTATATTCCCTCAATGATACTGAATTCCAGAGGGCAAGTCAAGCTAGATAATCTTTTCGATATTAATCATTGCCCCCCACACAAAGCGTTGGGCATCTGAGATCATTGACTTGTGCGGATATTCTCCGCTGGCAATATCTCTTGCAGGTTCTTTTTTAAAAGCTAACCCCTATTTGTCGGTGGATACGTTGATCCGTGACCTTCGCGAAGAAAGACAGCTTATGAAGCCAGAGGGCGATATTGAACTAGAGAAAGATAAAGATAAAAAGGAAGTCATAGATAGAAATGTTGAGCCGATTTTCAACATCGTTTTCAGGGACATGAGAAAGGAGGCCGCTACTGTCTTCCGAAAACTGGCATTGTTTTCCAGCTCCTTTGATGAAAAAACCGTGGCGAATGTATGCGGAGACAGGGATGGCGAGCATCTTGGACGGCTGGTGTTTCTCGGGCTGGTGGAGCACGATTCTATCAACAAAAGGTATTATTTCCACCAATTGATTCATAAACTCATTAAGGCTGAAGTCAGGCCGTCAGAAAAAATCCTCACCCATCGAAACCTGGCTTTTTATTATTTCGATATCCTGAAAGATGCCAATGACCTGTATGAAAGCGATGAAGATGCCTTGGAGAGCGCCCTTAATCTATTTGATCTGGATTGGTTTAATATTCAAGCAGGACAAAAATGGTCTGCCTTAAAAAATACAGAAGACGCAAAAATCGCCAAACTTTGTGGTGATTTTTGTAAAGAGGCTCGAATTTTAATGCCCATGAGGCATCTCACCGATGAATGTATCGAATGGAATGAGTCTGCT
>CATMOP010000270.1 GCA_950072225.1 uncultured Nitrospina sp. | reverse complement strand
TGGTTCCACTTCCAGCTCTTTTAAAAGGGGCGCGAGGTCTTTTCGGATAGTGAGTAAGTTTTCCTCCTGATGTTCCGGGATCACCACCGAGATGCTCTCAAACCGGGCCACGGTGGGCAAGGCCTTAAGCTGAAGTTCTTTTTGTTGCACCTCTTCCAGGGAATCGGCCAGCATAGCGGCGGACCAGGCGGAACGCCCGGCACTTTCAAGAATTCTCATTTCATATTGAACTGCCTCGGTACCCTTGGCCTGCAGGTTGAGCAGGTTGTAGTCAAAACGCAGGTCTTTCAATGACACGGAAGCGATGAGAACCAGAACGGTACACAGTCCGATGATGAGGTAATAATGATCGAACAACTTATCGACCCATTGTTTTTGTTTGGGTGTCGCGGTTTTTTCCTGCGCGTAATGCGGCTTTCGCCATTTTTCTTCCAGCGTGATCAGAGCGGGAAGAACCAGGAGCATGGCAACCATGCAGAAAAGGATACCCCATCCAGCGATCCAGCCCAGTTCCACAATACCGATGAAGTCAGTCAGCACCATGGCACCAAATGCCATGGCAGTGGTGATGGCGCCGGAGAAGTTTCCCCTTCCTGTTCCCTGCACGGTTTTTTGCAAGGCCTCGAGGATTTCGTTGCCCTTTAACCGTTCTTCTTTGTAGCGTTCGAGAATATGGATGCCAAAATCGATACCCAATCCGATCAAGATGGTGGTAAAAACTATGGAAAGAATATTCAGGTGGCCAATGGTCAAGGTGGTGAAACCTATAGTCCAGCACAACGCAAGCAGAAGGCAGAACACAGCCAGAAGGGGTTTGACAACTCCCCGGTAAGCAATGATGAACAGCAGGGCTACCCCTGTTAATGCAATTTTTGAGGCCGTTTCAACATCAGCCTGGGTGGTCACCATTTCATCGCTGGATATCACATCTTCCCCGGTGAGCCCCACCCTAATATCGGGGAAGTCTTTCCGTGTTTCGGCTATGGCTTGGCGGGCTAGGGCCACCGCGTCCTTGTAACCGGTAAAACTGGTTTTGTCGTTGTTGGGAACCAACAAGGTGAAAAGCAGGTCTTCATTTTTAGAGACCATGTACCCCTTTTCGCGCAGGGAATCGCCATCGCCTGTAAATAAGGCCTGCCAGGGGGAACGATAACCGGTTTCACCCATCAGGTGCCGGGTCATTTCTTCCAGTAGTCGAATCAGCAGACTGAGGCCTCCGGCATCTGCGGTTTCTTCCTCATCATCCCCGCCCAAAAAATCGGTCAGCAGAGAATCAACCATACCGGAACTGATTTCAGCATTGATGCTGGATAAAAGCGTGTGCAATCCTGGTGCACCGTTCACCGATTCCAGAAAACCCTGATGGTCCACCAGTTTCCGGGTCAATGATTGCAATTCATCCTGATTGAGATAAAGCAGGAACCGCGAGCGGAAGTAGTGGGTATCGATTTTATAAACAACCTGGGAAAACAGATGAGACTGGGCTTGCAGTTTTATTGCCAGCGCTTCGGCAAAGCCTGCCATGTCCGCAGGGTTTTCCCCTTCCACCACCACGACCATGCCTTCCAGGTCTTCAAATTGCTCGCGGTAATTTTCATATTGTTTGACATAAGGCAGGCCCTTGGCTACCAGATCGCCTCGCCCGGTTTTAAAAGTGAGTTTTTTCGCGGTCACCCACAAAGAGAGAATAGCTAAAACCAGGGCTACCGAAATGACGAGCAGGGACTGCCGATAAGCAAAACGCTCAATGGCAAAAAAGAAACGGCTGAGAATATCCGAAGTAGGCGGAGAACCTCCGCTGGTAACTGGCATAGCTTTTTACAGCGAACAAAGGGTTTATCTAGGACCAACGGAGAGCCTCCGCTGATAACTGGCAAGGGCAGGTCAAGCTGAGCAACCTATTACACATTGGCCCCGTGATATTCCACCTTTGCCTTTACCCTTTCAGGGCATGAAGGTTAATGAAGAGAATATCACGCATGCCCCGAAGGGGTACACGCCTAGTGGCGGTTACGACGGTTTGGGGGCCATAAAAACCAGCATGACTAGTTTGTCATCGGTGTGATTGACCACCCCATGATCCTGACCTGATGGAGCCATAGTAATTTCGTTTTGCGAAAGCACTTTTTCTTCCGTACCCACGGTTACTTTGCCCTGTCCTTCAAGCACATAATAAACCTTGTCGGACCCTTCGTGGGAGTGAACTTTCTGGAACTGACCGGGCTCTAGACAGTATATATCACAAAAGAAATTATCCGTATCAAACAAGCTGACTTTTTTCATCTTTTCGGGATTGAACTCAAACGCATCCCGAACATTGACCACTTTCATAACCATATCGCAAGTTTCCGTTAAATAAATTGTTGTTTGGGGCTCATCACTGGCCCGTTTTTTCTTGTCTGCTTTCCGCCAAGGGCGAAGGGGCCATTTTTTCAATAGCGGATAAAAAACCCTCAAAATTTCATAGAGTTAGAGATGGTAGCATAGAAAGCGCATCAGGCCAAAAAAAACAGGTTTAGCGGTTTTTATCCTGCCCTATTTAATTGACAACGCCATTGCGATTCGCTATTTTGAAGATTATCGGCGTTGCAAACTTGAAACAATCAAAGCATCCCGGCACACATTCCAGGATCATCCAAATTCGGGACGTGGCGCAGCCTGGTTAGCGTACTTGACTGGGGGTCAAGTGGTCGGAGGTTCAAATCCTCTCGTCCCGACCATATAAAATAATGGGTTACGGTTTATGCCGTAGCCCATTTTTTATTATACGTTACCAATAAGTTACCAGCCTGTAATACAATTTGTTGTATCGCTGAACCTGCCCCGTAGGCATTTGGATACAAACCAAAGGTCATTGGTTGCTGGAAGGCTGGCAGTTCCCACATTTTTGTTTTTTCCTAACTATTTTTGGACGGGCTGGGCATCTTGGTCAATTGTCTGTTCTTCAATGGGTTGCTCGCTATCACCAACCGGGGGTTGCTCGCTATCACCAACCGGGGGTTGCTCGCTATCACCAACCGGGGGTTGCTCGCTATCACCAACTGGGCTTTCACTAGAACTGGTTGTTTGTGCAGGCGTTTCAACTTTTTTATAAATTAAATCTGAATAAGTCCATACAGCACCCGACCAACCA
Organism: uncultured Nitrospina sp.; assembly: GCA_950072225.1. Taxonomy (GTDB): domain Bacteria; phylum Nitrospinota; class Nitrospinia; order Nitrospinales; family VA-1; genus LS-NOB. The sequence continues at coordinate 425 of CATMOP010000270.1, read as the reverse complement.
AGCAAAAATACTAACAAGTAACCCCCCAATTTGTTCATCGCTTTTCTCCTTTTGGTATTGGACACATTGATTAACCAAACATAATCCACTATACAGATTTTACAGACTAAAGATCAAAACGACATAAAATAAACTTAAACGTGGTTCGGTCGTCTCGCTTCACATCATTTTTTTTGAGCATCATTTAACCGCCAGTCAGCCCGCTCAATTAATTGGGTAAGGCGAGCGAAAAAGTTCAATTCTCCCGCCGGCGGGAGAATTCGATGGGTTCTAGTGGGGCTATTTCTTGGTGGTGAGAATGACTTAGATTTTCGCGCCGGAGCGAACTTTCAACCCTGCAACTGGGGATTGATCTTTCTCAGTAAAAGTGGACACAAAGAAAGTGATGAATATAATCATTTTTGGAGGTGTTCAAATGAGAAAGA
>CATMOP010000269.1 GCA_950072225.1 uncultured Nitrospina sp. | reverse complement strand
CTCCGCGTTCATCATAATCCGCGCCGCGCGCCCGTTACCATCTGTAAAAGGGTGTATCTCGCTAATCAAGAACATCATAAAAATAGCCCGGTAAAGAGGCACGTTTAGTGATTGGTATATCTCGAACCCTTTTTCTAGTGTGCCTTCTACCAGTTCAGGGGCAACAAAGAGGCTTGAACCAGCCTGATTATTTTTGATTTTATATGCACCGGGATGTTTATCAGGACGGAGTTCCATAAAAACCGCGTGACGGCTTTTTAGTAATTGAGATAATTCTTCCGCTGAACCAGGTAATCTGCTCATTTCCGTAGTATCGGAAACAATCCTGAATGTTCCTAAAACATCATGGGCGTCTTCCGGCCGATCATTCGGGATGCGACCGTTGAAGACAATATCAACGGCTTCATTAATTTCAAATTCTGTGCCCTCAATGAAGTTGGAGAAATAAGCCTCAAAAAAGGACAAATTGGTGTTGGCCTGTGAAGTAGTTTCGCGCGCGCGGCGGTGTATCGGGGCTGAGGCTTTTAAGGCTTCAAACAATTTGATGAATTTTTCCAGCCTGACAGGGTCAAAGGGCATCCCCCCTTTACGGGCTTTACCAAGATCACTTTTCATTTCTGCGTCGCGCGTTCCAAGCAGTGATCCGATCAGCTCGTCCAGTTCCTTAAATTCTTTTTCCGCGTCCAGCTTTTTAGTCAATGTGCGGGCTTCATCCCGAATAGCATTCACTCCGGCATGACCGCTTTGTCGCAAGATGCGGTCAAGGCGTTCTTCAATTTCTTTTCGGGACAAGGTGCGGGAGGTATCGCCCCCGCGCGCGCGGGATACGCGCATATTTTCAAGATAAGCCCGGCCGGTTGAGGATAGATGAACCCCGCCTAAAAAAGGCTTGTCTGTTTCCAAGCCCCCTACTCCTGGTCTTGGTTTGAAAGTAATTCCTGGTAGAGCGGTTTCTCGTTTTTTCTTCGAAACGATAAACACCGAGCCATCCGTAGAAGGCTGATTTTCTATGGCGGTGCGGTCGGCAATCAGAGCATCGGGGTAATAATCCTTGAGCAAAAAATACCAATTTCGTCTTACGATACTTTCCGGCGCCTCTTCCAGATTCTTTGTGTAAAGCCTTGAGCCGAGTTTTCGCAGTTTTCCTGATTTCACAGCTTCGCTTACCAATGCCGAAATTTCGGTATTGGAGACAAATACTTCCGGCAGTTCATCAAAAAAAGTGGGCATTTAAAATCCTTATTTGCCGAGTTTATTGAATTTTTGGGGTTTAAGAAAGAAATAATTTGAATTTTTGGGGTTTAATTGCATAGTTGGCGCGCGACATCTGAAAGCCAAGCGTTTTTAATATAGCGGAGATTGTGCCTGATTCTGTTTTTATCCGTATCGGACAGAATGCTTGCACATTTTTTGATCATTGTCGTGGTCACATGCTTTTTTCCCAGATAATCGAGGGCTTGCAGTGTCAGGGTTACGGGATCGTCCAGATGATGCAAAGCGGCTGGAATATGAGAGGAAACAAGCCGAATTGAGCGGTTTTTCATTGGAATGCTTTTGCTTTTGCCTGTTGTAGAATACACGATCTTGCCTGGAACTTGTGTACTTAGGCCCAAAAGGTTGGCTGCGGCCGCACCGGATTGGGCGATATTATCGCCAGATTGGCGCGCAACCGCTTGAGCGATCCCTTTTACATCTGGTGATAAGATACCAAGGCGGGCATCAATCTTTGGAAAATCATATAATCCGCGCTGAATACGGCGAATATCACCATCCTGAACAAGACGGTATAAAATCACATCCACATTACTGCGTGATGCTAAATCGACAAAATCCTGCGGCGTAAAGACCCATCCACGGCCTTTCCGCTTAATTCTGTTCATAATTTTTTGCGCTGTAGATAGCATTTTTATCACCTCAATATGTAAGATAATAGCATATATTAATCTTACATTCAATTAGTTAATAATCTATGTATGGCAAGGGTTTTGATAGGTTTTAATTAGCCCCCTTCGGGCCGATTTAACAAGACCTTCGCTGACGCTCACCTTCGGCGGACTTGCCGGTATCCCCACCTTTCCGCGGCTTCGCCTTGTGCAAGGCGGGTGATCCCCCTCCGGCAAGTCCGGGTCATGGTTTAAATCTCCCCCGCTTTCGTGCCGCTACGCGGCTCATAGGAAAGAAGTGCAACACGCACTTTTAACTAAATCAGCGAAAGGAAAAAACTATGACTTACACAAAACTACCAATCACGAAAATTCAGGTTTCGGATGCTAACCCTCGCAAAGCCTTTGATGAAGACTCAATTCTGGGCTTGGCTCAATCCATTAAAACGGACGGTTTGCTTCAAAATTTGATTGTCGGAAAAGCCAAAGGTAAAAAGAAATTACACCCTATTATCTGCGGTGAACGCCGTTTTCGGGCTATAAGCCATTTGGTTGAAAATGGCGATTTTCCCAAAAATTACGAGGTTACTGTTGAAATTAAAGACGACCTCGATGCCGATACGGCTTTGCGAATTGCCACAATGGAAAACATCCATAGGCAAGACCTTACACCATTGGAGGAAGCACAAGCGCTAACAAAACTGGTTCAGGACGGTGAAAAACTTGATGATATTGTCGCTCAAACAGGATTAAGCGCACATACAGTCAGACGTCGCCTTGTTCTCATGCAGTTAAGTGAGACAGTCAAAGAATGTCTTGAGACAGGTGAAATTACCCTTTCACAGGCAGAAGCATTGAGTGTTGGCACATTTGAGGAGCAGGAACGCTGTCTCAATATGGCTAAATCAGGTTATTGGGATGCCGAAGATATTAAAGACCGTATTCTGGGCGATCTTCCTACCCTCTCTATGGCTATTTTTGAGCGTGAGCTTTACACAGGTGAGTATACAACCGACCTTTTAGGCGAGGATGATAACACCTATTTCAATGATGCAGAGCAATTCTTTGAACTGCAAAAGCAAGCGGCGGAAGAACTAGCAGAATCCTATCGTGAGAAAGCCGATTGGGTGGAATTTGTTGAGAGCTATTTCAGTGCTTGGCAGTATGGCCGCGCCGAAGAAGGTGAGACAGGAGGCGTTATTGTTTCGTTATCGGCAAGCGGTGCTGTTGAAGTCCATGAAGGGCTTATCAAAACCAAGGCTGATGAAGGTACAGCAAATAGCCTTAAAGTGAAGCCTAAAGCCACTTACCCTACTCCGCTACGCCGTTATATGGCCATGCATAAAAGTATCGCGGTTCAATCGGCTTTGATTGAAAACCCAAGGGTTGCGAAACAGCTTGCTGTCGCAAACAAGCTATATCGTTTCAAAAACCATGATTGTCTGTCCTATTTCGAGCAGGAAGAGACAACCTCCCCTGCCCTCGCAATTATCAATGAACAGGCAAAGGCTTTATTGGCGCATTTCGGCCATGACTCCGAAGACGCTACATGGCGCGATTTGGGTTATCTTTTCAACTATGACCTAGAAGATGCCTATAAAGCTGTCAAAGACTTATCGGATGATGTTTTAGAAAGCCTTTTGGTGACACTGGATGCCTTGGAATTCGGGCAATTATTCTGT
>CATMOP010000268.1 GCA_950072225.1 uncultured Nitrospina sp. | reverse complement strand
TTCCTGAGCTTCCTCGGTACCGGACTGCATATCACCGCTGATGAGGTCATCGAGCATATTGTCGAGTTCCGGTCCTGCCGAATCATCGGTATCGGCAGAGGATTCCTGAGCTTCCTCGGTACCGGACTGCATATCACCGCTGATGAGGTCATCGAGCATATTGTCGAGCTCGGGATCGGGATCAGAACTGTCTTCATTTTCGTCATTGTTCTCATGTTCTTCATCAATCAACTGGTCCAGCATATCATCAAGATTATCCTCTTCCAGTTTTTGGTTTTCGGACTTATGATCCTCCTCTCCAGAACTGCTAGGAAGTGAAGAATCCGAGTGACTCACCGGGCTTCTCTCCGGCGTAACTAGAAAACTATTCTGGCATTTGGCGCACTTGACCTGGACCCCTTTTTCGGTCAAATTGGGGAGGTTGACATCGTAACTGGCTTGGCAATCCGGGCAGGATATTTTCATAACGTAATAAAAATCAAATATTTATATAAATATTATATTTTTTCTGCAATAAAAAGTAAATGCTTAATCACCTGCAAGACGTTTCTTCGGACAGCCAGTTGAGGCTAAATTGACAAAGCACAGCCACTTTAATATAATCAGATATGGGTTGAAGAGACCCAGATGGCATTACCTGCCTGTATAAGGCTTTTCTGCCTCTTTCATTTGTACGTTCTGCCTACGTTTCCAGGTTAATTTATTCACATTTAAAATCTTTGAACCGCTAAGAAATTATGACCTATTACAAAGGAAAACAAATTGTAATTCCGCTTCTTCTGGTTATTGCATTTACAGGGTTCTTTACGGGCAAAAGCTCCCAATACGTTAGTGGATTATCGCCATTCTTTTCCGCGGTAGGCCAGATGGAGGAGGGTGTATTCCACAAGGCAAAAGAATTACGCTTTCAATATGAACTGGCCTACGAAAATCAGATTCGGGAAAAAATACATCTGATTGTCGCTAATTATAACACGGGTTTGGATGAAAGTAGTGCTGTGCTGATTCCTGAATGGATTTTGGCTGAAAGCAAGAAATACGGATACGATCCCCTTTTTCTTACCGCCTTGATTATTACTGAGAGCTCTTTTTATAACAGGGCACGATCAAATCGGAATGCTCATGGCTTGATGCAGTTGAAACCCGCTACGGCGGTCATGTTGGCGTCTGAAATCCGTTTGCAATGGAAGGGAACTCACACACTGTATGATCCCAAGAAGAATATTGCTTTAGGAGCTTATTACCTGAACAAGCTGGTTGACCGTTTTGGGGATTTGACTCTTGCCTTGGAAGCCTATAATCAGGGCCCGTCGCGGTTGAGCCGGTTTCTACGCAAAGGTTATCTTCCTCAACGATATTCCAAAAAAGTTCTGAAAAACTACAGAAGAATTCGTTTCCAGCCTATCTAGGGTGGTTCCGAATTAAATGTTTAGCTAAGGCTGCTCCCGGCTTAGTATGACCCCTATGGATACGATTAAGAAATTCATGCATCCTTTTACAAAAGCCTTTTCCGGAAAAACCTCTGGTTTGGCAACGCAAGGTTTCTTGGCGGTCTTGTTTCTTGTGTCTCTCTCCGGATGTTCCAATATTGAAATTGAGAAAGCGTTTAAGGGAGAACTTCGTCCTGGAAAGGCCAATAAAGTAATAGGCGAGTACTGCCAAAGTTGCCATATTCACAAGTATTTTGATCCCCCCCTGCATGTTTCCAAAGTTAGGAGCCTTTATAATCGCCCGGTTTTTAAAAGAGCCCGGGAATGCCGATCCTGCCATTATATTGAAAAAAACTGGATGCATAATCAGCATGAACGCAAAACCCGGATGCCGAAAGACGCGAACCGGGGCAAGTTCAGGAATTTGAGAAAGAAGAACTGAGTCGAAAGCGCAAAGGTTGATCGCACGCCTGAAAAAATTTTCAATATTCCCTTTTTGAAAATCAGAATAATCCGATTAATATATAACAGTAATGTTTTAAGAGAAGGCCTAAGGGGCCACTCGGAGTGGGGCGGTGATATTCTTTCTCAACTTTCTGCCCCGAAGGGGTAATTGAGGGGGTCAGTCCAAACCCCTGACAGCGCGGACACCGCCATTTGTGCAGGCCGAAAGGTTGCGCGAGAAAGCGCGGCCGGTTACGAAATAAGCAATGCGAGTGCAACAATCTGTCAGATCATTTTCACTGTATTCCGCCGACCAGTACCAATAGGCCGCGCCATCGGCGAATTGTTCCGACAGGGCCAGGGGTTGGTCCGGGTCGTGGTCCCAGGCTATGTTGTTTTCCTTGGTGTCGTCATAAATCATTCCATATTCAAACACCATGGGTAATCGCCAGTCGGCATAACCTCCCGTCTTAAGATTTTTGACATAGTCTTTCGCCTGATACCAGTTCAAACATTTTCCGAGATCAGCATAACTGTCCTTTTGGGTCCACATCAATCGGGTCTTGGTTTCGGTCAGTGTTCCATCGCCATTATCAACCAGATGAACCCGGGACTTTGGCGGGGGGGGAGGTACCCAGGGCGGTGCCTCATAAGGTTCGGTCCAGGCAACACCCGTGTTCAGTATGAACACGGTGGAAAGAAGGAATACGTTCCTCGATTTCATCACGAATAAAGTCCGGCGACCTGGTTCGCGTAGCCATTAAAAGGCAAAGTTTTCACAGTTTCTTCTTTTCCAGGAATCCGCTCGAAGGCCTGGTGCCAACGGGCATAGGGGACATCCGGGCGGACATTGGCATCAAAATCGTATTCCAGGGGTGAAAGGGACATATAAAAAGTCTCCGGCTCCTCGCGGGTGAACTCGATGCGGGCAATGGACTTGATACTTTTGAATCCATATTTCCATGGAACTACAAGCCGGATCGGTGCGCCATGCTGACCGGGGAGTGGGTGGCCATAAATTCCTGTCGCCATGAAAGCCAGATCATGCCGAGCTTCATCGAGCCGCAAACCTTCTGTGTAGGGCCAGGGTTCCCAGAACCTTTTTTTCTGTCCCGGGGCGATAACGGGATCCAGAAATGTGGTGAATTTTATATAACGCGCTGAAGAAAGCGGTTCGAGCTTGTCAATTAAAAGGCGCAGAGGGAATCCGGTCCAGGGAATGACCACGGACCAGGCTTCCACGCAACGCAGTCGATACACACGTTCCTCCTGGGGAAACTTTCGAACCCAAGTTTCAACATCAAGGGTTTGTGGATTTTTGACAAGCCCGTCTACCTCAATTTGCCAGCCATGGGTCTGGAGTTTGCGGGCCAATTTCCAGATCCGTTCTTTTTCAACACCGAACTCATAAAAATTATTGAAGCGGGAGGCAATGATTTCCGCAGTGATGGCAGATGGGGAAGGGTTTGACGATTCGAATTCAGCAGACCAACCCTTCGTAGACGGGGAGAATCCGTAAAAGGCCGCCATGGCCGCCGAGCCCAATTTCAGGGAGGTACTCAAAAATTCTCGACGGCGCACATAAATGTCTTCTGGTGTTACTTCCTGCTCAGGGATCCGCCACAAAGCAGTGTTGTAAGTATGCTGGAAACGGGGGAATCGCAGTGAACACGAGGCGAATAGTTGTTGGAGTA
>CATMOP010000267.1 GCA_950072225.1 uncultured Nitrospina sp. | reverse complement strand
AGGTTGGTGGCTACCCATCTCGCCTTGTTGAAACGGGGGTCCTCGTCCCCATCCCAAGGCAGTGCGATCTCGGCCTCTGGATCTTCCTCCGACTCCTCCTCCTTGGTCCACCAGAGGTCCTCCTGGCCTTCCTCTGGCTTGCTCCAAGGGAACAGCCTGTCCCCGGGCCTCTCGCGCAGGAACAGCGGCATCAACATGATGAGAAGCAGCACAGGCAGTTGGACCATGATCGCTGACTTGATGCCGAAGGGGACGACCAGCATCCCGAGGACCGCCCCTCCGAATATGATGCCGCCGCGCTTGGCGGCGAACATGAAGCCGTTCGCCTTGGCGACCTCGTGGGGCTCTAGCACATCGACGGCGAGAGCGTCTACGCTGACGTCCTGCAAGGACGAGAACAGGTTGTGGACGAACAGCAGTATGGTAACGAGTCCGATTGAGGCGTTGAGGTCGGACATATTACATTTATGTCCGGCCAGGGTATGCTCCCAATGAGAGAACCCGCTTTTGCCATAGCGTTTCCAGGCGTCGCGGCTGATCCCCTGTAGGCGCATGATGCGGATGGTCTCGGCAAGGGCATCGTCATTGGTTACCAGCATACCGCCTTCCCCGGTGGTAATATTTTTGTTGGCATAAAAACTGAAAGCCGTGGCATGGCCGAGGTTGCCGATTTTTTTCCCCTTGTATCGGGACTCCAGCGCATGGGCCGCATCTTCAATGATGACCAGTTTGTGCCGGTCTGCCAATTCCTGAATAGGGGTCATATCACAAGGATGGCCGGCGAAATGAACAGGAATGATGGCACGGGTACGAGGAGTAATTTTGGCTTCTATTTTCCGGGGATCAATGGTGAGGGTTCCCGGTTCGATATCGGCAAAAACCGGCTTCAACCTCTGGAGAAGAATCACATTAGCGGTGGCGGGAAACGTCATCGGGGTGGTAATCACCTCATCCCCTTCGGCAAATTTTTGCACCGTAAGCGCCAGGTTCAGTCCTGCCGTGCACGAGTTCAAGGCCACCGCATGTCTGCAACCGATGTAGTCCTTAAAAGCTTCTTCGAATTTTTGGGTTTTAGGACCCGTGGTAAGCCAGCCGGAGTTCAGGGTATCTTCAACTTCCCGGTGTTCCTCTTCCTCCAACCAGGATTTATGAAACGGCAGGTCAACGCTCATGGGGAATTAATGTTTTCCATTCAAGGCATGACGCTCGGGATCGGGTTCTGCCAGCAAGCTGGCCGGATCGATATGGACATATTCCTTCTTTACCCAGGCATCATTATTGTTGGGGATAAAATACAAGGTTTTCATTGCACCGCTTATTGAAGTTTTATCGACCAATACGGTTATCACCCATTTCCCGTCCACCTTTTCCCAATAGTCAACATGGGGACGGATCATGTCAAACTGAATATCTCCTCTTACCTGTGCTGGGTTTAACCGTTCCCGGCCCTTGAGCACGATTTTCACCATCGCGTATTGGCCATCCTCACTGATGGAGATCCGCTCCAGGGAATAACGCTGTACTTTAATAAAAGGATTCCTGAACCATTTGTAATAGGAGGGGCGGGGAAAACCGAGGATATCCCTTTTTACCGTATTTTTTTTAATGTGTTCCATGGACGGGATCATAAGTCCCGAAATATGAGGCATGACTCCATTCCGGTAATCCGACTCCAATCGGCCCTCAAAATATAAAAACTCCTCGATCGAGATTTTTTCTTTATAGTCAGGGTGCTGATAGTTATAAGCCCCCTTCAAATCATTGTTTAAACGTTTTTTGAAAAAATCATCTTCCAGTTTTGTTAGCGTTTTGGCCTCTTTTAAAAACTTATCTGACACCTGAGCCCAGCTTTTTCCGGGAACAAAAACCCAGCTCAGTAAAAAAACTCCACTCAAAAGATAACCCATTGTTTTTGAAAAACCGCGCATTCGTTTAACCCTCCTGAATCACGTAGGAAACGAGGTTCCCTGACCGTATTCTGATAAGACATTATACATGCTGTCTTATCGGCAATACCCCAAATTTAGTTTAGCAGGTATCTGTCCGCAGTTTTTCTGCCAAAGACCGGGTAATTCCCGGCAGTGCCGCCAATTCTTCCATAGATGCGTTACGGATATTTTCCAAACTGCCAAATTGTTTCAAAAGCAGTAACCGGCGTTTTTTGCCAATTCCCGGAATATTTTCCAGCGGCGAACTCAAAGCCTCCTTGCCCCGCAGTCGGCGATGATAGGAAATGGCAAACCTATGCGCCTCATCGCGAATGCGTTGCATGAGAAATCGTGAGGGGGAGTTCTCTTTAAATAGCACCGGGTCCTTTTTCTGTAGTAAATATACTTCGTCCGTTTCCAGGTTGTTGCGATATTTTCCCTTAGCGATGCAGGCCAGGTCCACCCGGTCGAGAAGCCCCAAAGCCTCAAAAACAACATGTCCTGAGTTCAAATGGCCTTTACCTCCGTCAATGAGCACCAGGTTGGGCAGGGGCTTTTCTTCGTCGAGGAGACGGCGATAACGGCGGATCATCACCTCTCGGAGCATGGCATAATCGTCAATGCCTTTAACGGTGGAGATTTTGTAGCGACGGTATTTTGATTTTTCCGCTATGGCATTTTCAAAAACCACCATGGAGCCCACTGCGTGGCGCCCCGATATGTTGGACAAGTCGAACCCCTCAATCACTTCAGGGAAATGTTTCAAGCCCAGGGCCGTTTGCAGTTCTTCCAACGAGCGGGTACCAACATCCCCCTTGTCACGCTCCATTCTCATGGCAAAGCGGGCATTTTCTTCCGCCATTCTCACCAAGTCACGTTTTTTACCTATTACAGGAACCTCCAGCCTCACCCGGGTTCCCTTTTTTTCTGACAACCAGTCGGCGATCAAATCGGAGTCTTCAACAGGGTGGGGCAATAATATTTCGGCAGGTAGAACCACCTCTTCCTTATAATACTGTTTAAGAAAAGAGGACAGGGTTTCATCTTCTTCCATCTGATTGAGCGATTTCATTTTGAATATCTTTTCACTCAGCATTTTTCCGGCACGAATGATCAGGACCTGCGCCATGGCCTGATCCTTTTCAGAACAATAAGCGATGACATCCTGATCCTGCAGGGAGGTTGAGATGATATTCTGTTTGTCGAGCACCGTTTGCACGGCCTGAATTTTGTCGCGGAATATCGCGGCTTCTTCGTAACGCATCTCTTGAGATGCCGATTCCATCCGAGCCTTCAGGTTTTTCAGGAGCGTGGCATTTTTCCCTTTGAGGAACCCCTGCACATCCTCCACCACTTTCTTATATTCGCCGGGCGAAACCTGCCCGGCACACGGGGCGAGACACCGGCCCATTTGGTAGTTGAGGCAGGGGCGGCGCAGAGCAGTGCCGTCCAGCCTGTCTTTACTCTGTCGAAGCGGAAAAATTTTGTAAATCAGCCGAATGGTTTCACGGACTTCCTTGACCATGGTATAGGGACCAAAATAGGTCGCCCCATCTTTCCGTATGCGACGCACTACCTCCAGCCGTGGAAATTTCTCCTGCGTTGTCAAGCGTATATAGGGATAATGTTTGTCGTCTTTAAGCAGGACGTTGTAGCGAGGCTGGT
>CATMOP010000266.1 GCA_950072225.1 uncultured Nitrospina sp. | reverse complement strand
AAATCAACCATTAATCACCAGTATTCTCAAATGCGAAAAAACTTACGAGCAATTGGTTTAGGACCACCAAGTGAATTTGCTAAGAGATTAATCGGTTCTGTTGAACAACAAGAATTGTTAGAAGAACTTTGGGTTCATCTTGGGACTGATGACGAGGGTGAAACACCCTATGGTGGAGATGTAAATAGATGATAAATAACTTATCTATATAAAGGGGTCTATCCCCACGGGGCACGAGAGCTAGTGAAGAATATCACGTCCGCAGACCCACGTTTTTGGCGGTCGCGTCAGCGTCACCGCCACATTCCCAGCGGGCGGTGCCCGCTAGCCGCGGACGGTGATTTTTTTTATATTTTTTGCGAGTTTTTGTAGTTTTACTGCGGTCTGGGCTTTTTCCAGTTTGCGGGAAATCTTTTTGGTGGTGGTGATGCGGGATCTTCGGGTGTTGTTAAACCTCCACTCCAAATCAAGCAGATATTTTTCCCGGTTGGACCGATTGGCTTTTCTGAACAGCGTGAGAAGTTTTTGTTCTTCTTTATTGTTGGTCACCAGATTATCGTTCAATAATCCTTTGAACATCAATCGTCCTTCTTCAATTGCCCCGCCGATCACTTCAGCATTCCGCATTGTGGGTTGGGGTTTTTCTTGATCCGGCGTGTCCAGGTCTTCGAGGAGGATTTCAGTGGTAAGAAGGCGGTCCAGCGACACTTTTCCTAGTTTGGCAAGTTTGACCATGACCGAAACTGGAGCGTCTCTTTCTCCTGCTTCATATCTGACATAAGTCCTGAAGCCAATTTCCAAAACCTCTGAAAGGGCCATTTGGGTACAGTTGAGCTTTTTCCTGATGGTTCTTAAATTTCCAGAAAGAATTGTCATGATGTCGAACAGGTTGAAAATTTTGTTTGATTTGTCAAACTAGCGGAGGTTCTCCGCTCAGGCCAGCTCAATGCCATTTTTTCTTAAAAATTTAGTAGCCTCATCAATCCAGAAACGCTCTTTTTCGAGTTTGTAGTCCGGCAGATCTTTGGAAGAGCCGACAATGCTTTTCATATAATCGATGGCTTCCTGTTTTTTGCCTTTTTTGTCGAGAAGTCGGGCGCAGTGGTAATAAGCCTTAAAAAAGTGGAAGGAGTTTATGACTTCGCCGTATGTTTCCAGGGCTTTTTCTTCATTGCCAGACAACCGGTAGCACTCTGCCAGCCCAAAAATTGCATTGCCATAATCGTATTTTTTTTCAATGGCGGTCAGTTTTTCCAGGGCAACCGCGGCTTCTTCAAACCTGTTCAATCCGTGAAAACATTTTGCCAGGCCATAACGGGCTTCCATCATTTCAGGATCGCGCTGGATGGCTTCCTCAAACTGGGGGATTGCCAGATCGAATTTTTTCTGCTCTACATACACCTGACCCAGCTTTTCGTAATGGTAGGCTTTGTGGAATTTTCCGATCAGGTCCTTGAGTTGCAAGGTTTCTTCCGTTTCAATTTCCCGGCGGATAGGAGTGGGGGCGAGACTTCCAGGAGCTTTACCTCCTGCACGGTTTTTCACTACAAAGAAATAGGCCACCGCCCCTACGGGAAAAAGAATGATCATGATGATGATCCATATAAAATGTTCACGGCGTTGAATACAATCTAAACACATCCAGACCATGAACCCGGCGGCGGCATATATAAAAAGATCGGTCAAGTTAACCTCACGCAATTAATACAGGTGGTTTGATTTCGGACAGGAAAGCAAATTTTCCATCAGTTCTCAACAATTTTATTCGTTTCATCGAGGAGGACGACCTGAGCTTCATAACTTTCCTGATTTGTATCAATCATACCATAAGCCACGACAATGATGCGATCATTAATCTGGGCCAGGCGGGCGGCCGCGCCATTGATTGAAAAGGTTCCGGATCCCCGTTCGGCGCTTATGGCATAGGTGATAAACCGGTTTCCATTGTTGATATTATAGATATGGACTTGTTCAAGAGGCAGAATGCCGACTCTATCCATCAGGTCTTCATCAATGGCGATACTGCCCTCATAATCAATTTCTGTAGCCGTTACCCGGGCACGGTGAAGTTTGGATTTAAGCATTACTCTTTGCATCAGAACTCCTCAATAATGCAATTATCAATAAGCCGTGATGGGCCGACCTTCACCGCGAGGGCGATCAGCGTCCTTCCACGAATTTGTTCCTTTTCTTTGAAACTCTCCGGATCACAAATGGAAATATAGTCGATTTCACATCCCTCTTTCCCTAAAAAGTATTGCCGGATTGAATTGCTTATAGCTTTTGCCGATGTGGTTCCTCGTCGAATATTGTTTTGAGCTTCTTGCAGAGAATGCGATAAAGACAGGGCAGTTTTTCTCTCTTGAGATGACAAATACCGGTTTCTGGAACTCATGGCAAGGCCATCGGATTCCCTTACAAGGGGTACACGGATGATGGCAACATCAAGGTTTAAGTCTTCCACCAGGGCTTCAATGACAGCGAGCTGTTGCCAGTCTTTTTCGCCAAAAAAAGCATTATGGGGGCCGACGATATTGAAAAGTTTTAACACCACTGTGGTGACCCCCTTGAAAAAACCAGCCCGACTTTTTCCGCATAAATGTTCGCTGATGTTTTGCACTTGCACATAGGTTTTGTAACCTGCCGGGTACATCTCTTCTTTACTGGGATGAAACAGAATGTCCACCCCGGTTGCCTCCAGTCTTTCAATGTCACTTTCCAACTGGCGCGGGTAGGAATCCAAATCTTCATTGGGACCAAACTGGGTTGGATTAACAAAAATACTGACAACAGTTTGGTCACAGGACTCCAATGACCTTTTGATTAGTTTTAAATGGCCTTCATGGAGGCACCCCATGGTAGGCACGAATCCTATAGTCAGGTTCTGTTTCCGCAACGATTCGGAAACTTCTTTCATTTTGACAATGGAGGACACCATTTGTAGGGCCCTCGTTCCCTGCGGGGAGCTATTTTCAGTCTCAATCATTGACTTGTTTGAGTATCCCTTGTTTTGAATGGTAGGTATGTTCCTGTCCCGGAAACGTTTCGGTCCTGACTTCCTGAATGTATTCGGAGACCGCACTCTTCAGGATATCAGCCAGTTGGGCGTATTGTTTTACAAATTTGGGCACGAAGTCCTGAGTCAGTCCCAGAAGGTCGTGAAGAACCAGAATCTGGCCGTCACAATGGAGGCCCGCCCCAATTCCAATGGTAGGTATCTTTAGTTCTGACGTAATTTCTTCTGCGAGTTCACCAGGAATGCCTTCCATAACCACGGCAAAGATGCCCGCGTTTTGCAAATCGCGTGCGTCCTGTCTGATTTGCCGGGAGTCGAGGTAGTTTTTCCCCTGCACTTTATAGCCTCCGAACTGATGGACTGATTGCGGGGTTAAGCCAATATGGCCCATGACGGGAATGCCCGCCTGAACAATCGCCTGAACCCTGTCTGCCATACGGGCTCCCCCTTCTAGTTTGACAGCGGATGCCCCTCCTTCCTGGATCAGGCGACCGGCGTTGGTAACTGCCTGTTCCACCGAAACCTGATAGGACATGAAAGGCATATCGCCCACCACCAAAGCGCGTTGGGTACCCCGTTTTACAGCAC
>CATMOP010000265.1 GCA_950072225.1 uncultured Nitrospina sp. | reverse complement strand
GGCCATTCACAACCAGAGCTCCAGGGCGTCCAGACCCTTCGTCAAGGTGAACTGTGGCTCTTTGCCGAGAGACCTCGTTGAGAGTGAGCTCTTCGGCCACGAAAAAGGTGCCTTCACCGGCGCGGACACGCAAAAAATAGGTCTGTTTGAAGCCGCTCACACTGGTACGCTTTTCCTGGATGAAATAGGCGAAATGCCTTTAGATATGCAGGTAAAACTGCTGCGGGTTATTCAGGAAGAATCGTTCATCCGCTTAGGGGGTACCGAAACCATCAAGGTTGATGTCCGGTTGATTACGGCGACCAACCTCGATTTGGATAAAGAAGTCCGGGAAGGAAATTTCCGCCAGGACCTGTTTTACCGAATCAATGTAATAAAAATAACCCTGCCTCCCCTGCGTGACAAACTGGAAGATATCTCCGATTTACTAACCTATTTCATCAAGAAGCACAGCCCGGAAAACCAGCCCATTAAAAATCCGGGCAAAGGGCTTGTCTCCCACCTTATGAGTTATTCCTGGCCGGGCAACATCCGGGAACTGGAAAACTCCGTGGAGCGGGCTATTGTTTTAACAGACGAGGATGAACTGCTTCCTGAAGCGTTTCCCTTTGAAACTTCCCAGGCCCCCATTGAACTCAATGTGGGTTCCACCCTCAAGCAAGCCAGCGATTTGTTTCGCAGTACTTTTATTTCCAATACGCTTAAATCCACTAGCGGCAACCGGACCAAAGCCGCGCGGATTCTGGATATTCAACGTTCCTACCTTTCCCGGCTGATCAAGGAATTGGAAATTAAATAAAGAGAACCACACCCTTTGATAAATCGGAAAATCTGCTAAACTCCACTAGCCGTGGAGGCAACTGGGCAATGGTCTTTTTACCCCTGCAAGGGTAAAAGCTCAGGGAAAATATCACGTGCGCTCGAGTGCTCAGTTTGCTTAATGGGCAATGCAGTGCTGTACCCCTTTCGGGGCAGGAAAGCTGAGGAAAAATATCACCGCCCCACGCCTAGTGGGTAGAAGGAAAATTATGGTTCTTATTGATGGGAAGAAAGTGTCCGCGGAAATCCGTAGCCGCCTGACTAAAGAGACTGCGGAACTAAAAAGCAAAACAGGTCTTGTGCCAGGTCTGGCAACAGTTTTGGTCGGAGAGGACCCCGCCTCGGCGGTTTATGTGCGCAACAAAAATAAAATATGCCATGAGGTCGGATTTCAATCCTTTGAACAAAACCTGCCAGCGGAAACTACCGAGGCGCAATTAATGGATCTCATCGATGAACTGAACGGAAATGATGCGGTACACGGTATTCTTGTTCAATTGCCGCTTCCGGATCATATTGATTCGCAAAAGATTTTATTGTCCATTGATCCGGAAAAGGATGTGGACGGGTTCCATCCCATCAATGTTGGTAAGTTGGCACTCGGCAATGCCCTACTCACCCCGTGCACACCAACAGGAATCATTGCCCTGCTGGATTATTATAGTATTGAAATTGCCGGCAAACACGCGGTAGTTTTAGGCCGAAGTAATATTGTGGGAAAACCGGTGGCACATTTGTTACTGCAACGTCATGCTACGGTGACCATATGCCATTCAAAAACGGTCAACTTGGAACAAGTGGTCCATCAAGCGGATATATTGATCGCGGCGGTAGGGCGGCCCCATTTTGTAACTTCAGCAATGGTAAAGGAGGGGACGGTGGTAATTGATGTGGGAATCAACCGTGTTGACGGGAAACTGACCGGCGATGTTGATTTTACTCCGGTCTCTGAAAAAGCGGGGTTCATCACCCCTGTTCCGGGCGGAGTGGGTCCCATGACCATCGCCCTGCTCATGCAAAATACATTAAAAGCCTTTAAAGCAAGCCTTCCGCTCGGCGTGGGGCGCGAAAACTCTTTGCCCGCAAAATAAGACATTGCTATCTGCCTCCCTCGCTAGAGGGCCACTGGGCGTGGGGCCAATGAGCAACAGTTCTTTGGGCCGCGAAAACTCTTTACCTGTAATATAAAGACAATGCTATCTGCCTCCCTCGTTAGAGGGCGGTTATCAACCAAAACAATTTTATGATCCGCAAAAAGCAAAACCGTCTTAGCAAATCCCAAAAACAACTCAGGCCTGAAAAAACCGCTGAGACTTCGAATCTTCTTGCAGCGAAAAGTGCGCAATCGCAGGTATACAGTGTAAGCGGATTGACTCGGGATATTCGCGCTATTATGGAAGCGGCGTTTGACTCGGTTTGGGTGGAGGGAGAAATTTCCAACTTCAGAACCGCGGCTTCCGGCCACAGTTATTTTGTTTTAAAAGATGACAAAGCACAGATCCGCTGTGTTCTTTTCAAAGGCTACCGGGCCGGCATCAAATTCCAGCCCGAGGATGGCGACCAGGTTTTAATGTTTGGCCGGATCACCGTTTACGATGCCCGCGGCGAATACCAGATCATTACCGAGTCCCTGGAGCCAAGAGGACTGGGTGCCCTGCAAAAAGCCTTCGAGCAGTTGAAGGCAAAACTGGAAAAGGAAGGCTTGTTTGATGATGCAGCAAAAAAACCGCTACCCGCTTTTCCCTGGAAAATAGGAGTGGTCACCTCTTCGACTGGCGCCGCTGTCCGCGATATCCTTAATGTCATTCGCAGGAGAAACAGTAAGGTTTCTGTTCTACTCCGTCCGGCGAAAGTGCAAGGGGAAGGATCTGCAAAGGATATTGCCCAAGGCATTCGCGACTTGAACACCATGAAGGATGTGGATGTCATAATCATCGGGCGAGGAGGAGGGTCGTTGGAAGACTTATGGGCGTTTAATGAAGAAGAGGTGGCACGGGCGATATTTGCATCCCGCATTCCGATAGTTTCTGCCGTGGGGCATGAAATAGATTTTACCATTGCTGATTTTGTCGCCGACCTCAGGGCTCCCACTCCTTCAGTTGCCGCAGAATTGACCGTACCCGTCTTGAATGAAATTCTTAAAGATATCCGATCCCTGACAGGAGAACTGATAGAGGCATTATGCCAACAGGTGGAGGCTTACAGAGAATTTTTAAAGCGGTTGATGGATCGCCGGTTTTTTCACCAACCTAAGGAAATATTCAGTCCTCATGTTCAACGTCTTGATGATTTGTATGCTCGACTGGTTCGAGGCCTGGAGCAACGACTGGGATCGCATCAACAAAGATTGCAAGACAAAATACACCGATTGTTTCAAGCCTCACCGGGAAAATACATTCAACATATGAAAGAAAACCGGGTAATGCTGGAAAAAAGAATGCTGCATATCATCCAAGCCCAGCTGCGTTTCAATAAGGAGCGCTTTGAAGGGATATTAAAAAACATGAACGCCATCAACCCGCTAGCTATTTTAGAAAGAGGATATAGCATTTGTTCGAAAAATGAAAAATCCTTGAAAAATACTGAAGGGATCGATCCGGGAGATAAGGTCCAAGTAAGGCTTTCCCGCGGAGGCTTGGATTGCACAGTAAAAAAAATAATAGAGGAAAACTAAGACGAATTTTATTACAGGTTTTTTATAGACAAAATGCCGACAATTTCCTTGTCCCGGGTAACTGCCAGATGGCGAATGGATTTTTCCCGCAGCAGTTTTCTGGCGGAATCAAGGGTTT
>CATMOP010000264.1 GCA_950072225.1 uncultured Nitrospina sp. | reverse complement strand
TAAGCGAGTGCAACTGGACCAGTTCGTTCAGTAGAGTGATGCCTCTATGGTTGGCTGACACCTGTGCTTTCAGGTCCGACAGGTTATCAGCTAAAGCCCGCGTTCCAGCGTCTTGCAAAATTTTGGTGATTGCCGATTCCTGAAACTCACCATTTTGCACAAGTTTAAATGTTTTAATGCAGACCCCCTCTTCGGCAAGGGACTGAGAAAATGGTGGCATGGAGCCGGGGGTTGTGCCGCCGATATCGGCATGATGCCCGCGACTGGCTACAAAAAAGATTGTTCTTCCTTCTTGCACAACTGGAGTGATTACCGTGATGTCTGGAAGGTGACTTCCTCCGGTTGCCGGATGGTTGGTGACCCAGACCTCCTCCTCCGCAACGGGATGAGCATTTAATTTAATCTGCTTTTGAACCGCTTCGCCCATCGAGCCAAGATGAACCGGCTGATGCGGGGCGTTGGCCACTAGATCCCCTTCTGGTCCAAAAATAGCGCAGGAGAAGTCCAACCGCTCTTTGATATTTGTGGAAACCGCGGTACGTTGCAGGACACGACCCATTTGCTCGGCGATGGACATGAACCGGGAACCAAACAGCGACAGTTGCACCGCATCAAGCTCCGTACCGACCGGCTGGATTGGCAGTGCTTGCACTTCTATTTCGACATCACCAAAAATTGTGATTTTTGCTATGCAGGAAGGCTCTATCAAAATAGTGGAAGTATTCTGAATGATGATGGCTGGACCTTCCAACACCTGCCCTGCTGTGAGCGATTCCAACAAATAAACGGGTGTCTCCTGCCACCCAACTGAAAAATAGCAGGACTTCCGGGAAAGCGGAACCCGGTTTCGGTCACCCTTGGGCAGAGGCGTTTGAGGCGGATGCGGGGATTTTCCTTCAGCACGGACCTGAATAGCCTCCACAAGAATATTTCGTTCCGGCGGATTGAAACCAAACTCGCGATGGTGCATTTTCGTAAATGACTCGGCAAAGCTTTCTTCTGCCGATTCCCTAATCATCAGGGTCGTATCGGAACCTTCATATCGCATATTCAGGTAGCGTTGAACCTTGAGGGTGAAGTTTCCTTTCTGTTTTAATTCTGCGACGACTTTTTCAGCCAGCACCAGGAGCTTTTGTTGCAAATCGGCCAGGGTTTCTTTTTTTAATTGCACCGAAACCGGTTCCTCTTTATCGACAGCGACATCGGCCAATCCCATTCCATAAGCCGAGAGCACTCCGGCAAAGCGGCTGATAAAAATCCGCGAAATACCCAGAGCCCTGGCTATGGCACAGGCATGCTGGCCTCCAGCTCCGCCAAAACAAGAAAGGATATGGTCGCGCGCATCATGCCCCCGGGATGCAGTGATTTTAAGAATGGCTCGAACCATATTTTCATTAGCAACTTCTATATAACCGTGAGCGATCTCCTCCATGGACTGTTTTAGTCCGGTTAGGGAATGGATGCGCTGTATTAATCCTACAAAAGCTTTTTTTGCAGCGGAGGCAGATAAAGGTTGGTCTTCATTCTCCCCAAACACGCTGGGAAAATGTTCGGGAACGAGCCGCCCCAAAACCAGATTCGCATCGGTAAGAGAGAGCGGCCCTCCGTTTCGGTAACATGCAGGTCCGGGCCAGGCCCCTGAAGACGATGGCCCCACCTGAAACATGCCATTTTCAAATAGCAACCGGGAGCCGCCCCCTGCCGCCACAGTATGGATGTTTAATTGAGGGACGAAATTGGGAATCCCTTGCGCCTCGCTTTCGAACTGCCATTCATAATTCCCGCCAAACCGGGATACATCGGTCGAGGTGCCTCCCATATCAAATCCAATTACCGGTGCCCCTCCCCTAACCGTTGTCTGGGCATAACCCACCACTCCGCCTGCCGGACCGGAAAGAATGGCACGACTTCCACTAAAAGAATCGGCATCCACAAGACCTCCATCCGACTGCATGACAAAAAGGTCTGGCTCCTGATCGCTCCTACGCAGAGGGCGAGTTTGTTCAAGGTGGGCAACATGTTCTGGTTCTGGTTCGAGCTTTTTCGCCGAGCCTCCAGCAAATCCTTCACGAAAACTTTTCAGGTAATTTTGGATATGCGGGTTCAGGTAGGCATCGAGAAAAGTGGTATGGCCTCGGTCCACCAACCGGGCCCTTGGCATGACCTCACTGGAAAGAGAAATATATTGGAACCCTAATTTTACAGCTTCCTGCGCAACCAGAAATTCATGATCCGGGAAAACATGGGCATGCATCAAGGCAATGGCAAGGCTCTCAATACCGCGCTGGCGCAAACCCTGAAGCTGCTGGCGAACGGTTTCCCGGTCCGGAGATCGCAATATTTTTATCGGGCAGTTGGGTTGTGGGGGAATCGTATTGGTGAGTTCCTGAACCGGGTGGACCCGCTCGTTAATTTCCACCACCGCTTCATAAAGCGGTTCCGGTTTAATTATTTTTAAATCAAAAATACGCGGTCGGTTTTGTTTTCCGATTTGCAGTAAATCCCCAAAGCCCTTGGTGATGATAAGGGCGGTGCGGGCACCCTTACGTTCAAGAAGCGTGTTGGTGGCAACGGTTGTTCCCATTCGAATCCACTCAATGGAATCAGGTGGGATATCTCCGGTCTTCTGGCCGGATACTTGCAGGATAATTCTACGAATGCCCTCAAGAGGCGCATCGGGATAATGATCCGGGTTGTCTGAAAGGAGTTTGAGGACTTTTGGGCCTTTGGGAGTTTCGGCGTAGATATCCGTAAAAGTTCCACCTCTATCGATGGAAAAGCGAAACTTATCGGGATCTGCCATGTCGGAAGGCCTCAGAATGATAATCTAATAAATGTAGGGGCTGTACTAGATAACTAGCCCATGTATTGCCTAACCCATTGTTTAAGTTGTTTTAGTTGGGTTTTAGGGTTGGGGTTATTAAATCGCCACTCACATTCCTTTAAAAACAGGGGAAAGTGTTTGACCGGAATACCGTTAAACCTGCGCATGTGTCTTTTGGCTTGGTTCCAAAAATTCTCAATTCCATTGATATGATTTTGTCTGTCTGCAAACAATTTTGAGTGATTAATCCGATAGTGTTTAAACTCTGACACATCCAGAACGTTATAGGAGTGATACCCATCCGAATAGACGATGCTGTCAGGGACAATCTTTTTTTGTATGATACCCATCAACGTTTTGCTTTTCGTGTCAGGTATCACCTTGGCGTAAACCCTGCCGCCACGCTTGAGTAGCCCGAACACTGGAACCTTACCGGCGGCTCCGCGTCCTCGCTTACCCTTTCGCACACCGCCAAAGTAACTCTCATCCACTTCTATCTCACCTGAAAATGGTGCCTCTTCTTCTGTCGCCTGATAGATAATCTCACGAAGACGGTGAAAAAAATAGGCCGCCGTGTTTTTGTTCACATTCACCAGTTCGCTTGCACATCTAGCTGTTGAACCTGACACAAAATGCTCCATCAATCGCTCTTGTTTCTCCTTACCCAACCGACTCTTGCGCATGTCCATACTGATAACATTTTCTTAGTTATCTAGTACAGCCCCATAATCAATAAATTTGGGGTTTTGACATGGCCGGCCCCCCATCAGGAGGAGTGAGTTATGGAACCGAATGATCAGGAA
>CATMOP010000263.1 GCA_950072225.1 uncultured Nitrospina sp. | reverse complement strand
CACCAACCGTTCGGGAGATGAGCTGACCAATGAAAGGTTGCGAAAATTTAAATACCCTGAAAAAGGAGCAGGATTTACCTGCATGAGCTTCCTATATAATTGGAACGAATTACCTTCAAAAGGGGTCTCAAATTTTTGCGCAAGGTTGGCCTGATAGATATCGCCCTCACGGATATAATTTTTAGCCTTTTCCACCCTTTCTATATAATCCACCTGACTTAAATTAGATCTCAGCCCGTTAGAAGACAAGGAGTTTGATTTAGGACAGGGGCTTTCTGAATTCGATTTTTTTCCAATGTCTGCCAAAATTTGATAAAGATTTTTCCAGACTTTCTTGGTTTCCCTGCAGAGATCATCATAATGGCAAGCTGTTTCCTCTATCTTTGGGGAAAGAATGAATTTCAATTCTTCAGTCAAATGGTCATATAAAAATAACCGTTCAATTTGCATGAACAATAGGTCGGGTAAATTGCTTTCGGGAAATTTTCTGACGGGTAAAGATTCGAACCAGCCACCTGCTTCGTAACCAATAAATCCCACCCATCCGCCCCAAAAATGGGGAAGATATTCCACCGGCCGGACGTTTTTTTCAAAATTCAGAAGGTCCAGAGCCGAGTCGGGCTGATCCCATTCTGAAATCAACGCATCTTTATGAAATAACCTTGCCCGCTGCCCTTTGATCTCTAAAATTTTAGAACTGGCACTGCCCATTAAAGAATAACGAGCTGTCTCCTCCGGACCTTTTCCGCTTTCAAACAAGAAGGTATTCTCTGTATCTAGTAAAAGCTTCTGGAATAAATTGGACAGGGCCAGGCCAGGAATTTTTTGTTGGCCACAGACAGGAACACGCGGTGAGCATGCCGCCAATCGGTCAAATGTATTTCTATCAGGTAGAATATCCATATTTTAAGACCCGCTCCGCCACACTCACTCAGATATTGCCTGGGAGGTTGTAAATTACCCCAGCCCCTCTTTAAAAAAAGAGGGCTCCATGAAAAGCTTCCCCTTCCACGAAGGGGGGACTGGCAAGGGCTCTTTAGGCCGAGACAACTCTTTGTTAGCAGACGTGATATTTAACCTAAGCTGTCGTGTCCCGAAGGGGTAAAAAAACTATTGCTAGCTGGCCCCACGCCTAATGTTTATTCGTAGCGGAGTGCTTCAATAGGGTTCAAGTTTGCGGCTTTATTGGCAGGATAGAATCCAAAAAATACACCAATTGCCACAGAAAATCCAAAGGACAGGATAATGGATTGGGTAGAGACTATGGTTTCCCAACCACCAATATTAGAAACAATACGCGATATTCCTATGCCTAACAAAATACCTATGCCACCACCCAGAAAACTGATTAAAACGGATTCTATCAGGAATTGTTGTAGAATCTCCCTTTTCTTGGCACCTATAGCTTTACGGATACCTATTTCCCGGGTTCGTTCCGTGACAGAAACCAACATGATATTCATAATACCAATGCCCCCAACCATTAAGGAAATACCGGCAATACCCCCCAATAAATAAGTGAAAGTTTTGGCCGCGTCTCCCCAGCTATTCAGCCACTGAGCAGAATTCTGCACATAAAAGTCGTCTTCCTTTCCTTCCAGAATATTATGCCTTTGCCTGAGAAGCCGGGAAATATCCTCTTTAATAATTTCCAGGTCCTCAATTTTTTCGGCCTTAACATCGATGGATTGTACATGTTTCATCCCGAAAACACGTTTCTGCGCCGTGGTGACCGGGATGAATACCTGATCGTCAGGATCATACCAGCTCAGTGCACCTTTCGGAACCGTAGTTCCGATGACCAGGAAATTTTTTCCGTCCACTTTAACGATTTTACCCATGGGATTAATACCTTCAAAAAGATTCTTCAATACTGTAGCACCCACGACACAAACCCTTTGTGCAGACCTTATTTCTTCTTTATTGAAAAACCGCCCACGATCCATCTCAAAGTTGGCTAAACGTGCGTAACTGGCCCCCGTCCCTCGAACGGTTGTATTGGTATTTTTATTTTCAAATTTAAGTTGGGCAGACCTGTAAACCTGTGCCGCGACACCCGTAATAAGGGGAATATTTTCTTCGACGAACTCCGCGTCTTCCAAGGTGAGGGTATCGACCCTACCCGTTGTCACATGCCGGGATTTCTTTTGCCCGGGCTTTATGGTGATGATGTTTGTACCAAACTTTGAAATCGTATTCAGAGTCTGGCGTTTGGCCCCTTCGCCAATAGAAATCATCGAAATCACCGATGCCACGCCGATTATAATTCCCAGAGCCGTTAAAAATGTCCTGAGTTTATGGGTCATGAGGCTTCTAAGCGCCATTTTAAACATAACCCATATCAGCATGACACCACTCCTTTAATCCTGTCGGCTATGATTTTTCCATCTCTCATTTGCATGATTCTCTTTGCTTGTTGCGCGATTTCCTGTTCATGGGTAACCAGAATCAGGGTCACCCCTTCCTGGTTCAACTCCAGGAAAAGGTTCAATATCTCCTTACCCGTTGTGGAATCAAGATTTCCCGTAGGTTCATCTGCCAATATGATAGCAGGGCCATTCACCAAAGCTCTCGCAATAGCAACTCTCTGGCGTTCTCCTCCAGATAATTCGGTGGGTTTATGTTTGGCCCGGTGAGCCAGACCAACCCGTTCAAGGGCCTGAAACGCGATTTCAGTGGATTTAGGAACCCGACCATAGAGGAGTGGCAATTCGGTATTTTCCAGTGCGGTGGCACGAGGCAGAAGGTTGAAACTCTGAAAAACAAAACCGATTCTACGGTTGCGGACTTCTGCCAATTGGTCGGGTTTCAAGTCCTGAATATCAAGGTTTTCCAGGCGATAAATACCGGAAGAGGGCAGATCCAGGCATCCCAATAGATTCATAAGGGTAGATTTTCCGCTCCCCGAAGGTCCCATGATGGCAACAAACTCCCCTTTTTCGATCCTGAAATCGACACCATCCAAGGCAGATACCTTTTGCTCGCCCATTTGATAGATTTTAGAAAGCCTTTCGACCTCAATCAAAGCAACCTCACTTCGAGCGTATCATCCAAAGAATTTTCCTTAAAGAAGAGCTCTTCTTTTCCTTAGCTTCCTGGAGAATTTTTTCCCAGTTCCCCAATATAACCTCATCATCCGGATTCAATCCGCTAATGATCTGGACATGAATTGGATTCTTGATACCGGTCTTTACTCGGACTTTTTCTGGTTGATCGTTTTTTAATATCACGGCAAATTCCCCTTCTTCATCTTTACGAATTCCAGCCCGGGTGACATAAACTGTATCCTTGATCTGACGGGTAACTATATCAATATTTGCCGACATCATGGGTTTGAGCAGGGTTTTCCCTGTCCCCTGAACCTCGATCTTAGCTTTGAAAATGGTAATGCTGTTATCAATCACTCCCTGTGGAGCAATACGGGTAACCTTGCCCTTAAAAATCTTATTGGGGAAAGCATCGGCCGTTATCCGGACGGCATGGCCTATTTTAACGGACCCGATATCCGTTTCATCAATATCTGCAATGATGAACAACCGCGACATATCGGCAATGGTCGCGATGGCAGTCCCGCCACTCACATTAGAAATCCCAGAGGCAATTATTTGCCCTTCTTCCACCAGTTTTTCAATGATGACCC
>CATMOP010000262.1 GCA_950072225.1 uncultured Nitrospina sp. | reverse complement strand
AACCGATAAACCAGTAATGTGGCAAGAGCATGAAAAACTATATTGAACAGGTGATAGCTCCATACGCCAAATTCGCTGATGGAATAATTTATATTAAAACTGAGAATTATCAGCGGGCGCAGGAAAAAACTGTCCTTGTGCAGGAATAGAGAAATTTTATCCAATCCCCGGATCCAGGGCTTTTCGAGAATAGAAGGAATATCATCAAAATGAAAAGCGTTTAGGAAGGTGTTTCCATATACCAGCCCAATCACGGTCACCAAAACTAATTTCGGGTAGAAAGACTTGAGGTTCATGGAATTAATATTTGCCTGAATACATATAAAAATATTTTATCGGCCCCTTAGTACCCCTTCGGGGCATGAAGGCAAGTGAAGAGAGATATCACGCAGGGGAGGCAATTGAGCAAGAACTCATTGAGCCGCCAAAACTACCTGCTCACCAATAAAAGCTATTGTTCATTACTACCGGGCGTCGCCCGGCGCCGAGTGGGCTTTTTGTTCTGGACTTTTGTGTCCTGTTCCGATTTCTGTTTTTTGAGATCGCTCCAGCTTGTGTCCTTCTTTTTCTTTTTATTATGCTGATCTCTTCTGGGGAAATAATCAATCTCGTCAATCATAGTTATTCAGGTGTTTTAAAGATCATGGATTTAATCTGGTCGACCACAGGCCCCTGCAACCCTAACGCCAGAGCTCGGTTCAAATGATACCTGCTTTTTTGCTCCTGGTTAAGGGAATGATACGCCATTGCCAAGTTAAGATGACCCGGCCCATAATTAGGGTTTATTTGAACCGCATGATTGAACAGTTGTATCGCCTCTTCATGTTTGCCCTGTGTCGCCTGAACCTGGGCGAGAGAATCGTAAGCCTGAAAGTTCAACGGCCATGCACGAATGGCGGAACGCAATATTTTTTCCGCGTCCTTGGTTTTGCCCAGCCTTTTCAAATTATTTCCCAACAAGGTCAAGGTTGGACTGTGATCCGGATTATAAACCAAAACCTTGCGGAAATAACGATTGGCCTCGTCAATCTTCCCCTGGAACTGCCAGGTCTGGCCTGTACCCCGTCAACTGAATGTGTACCGTTTGAGCTAAAAAGCTAAGAGATACTTTCTGTTAAACTTTCCTTCAAAGGAGGTTGTTATGAACAAGAAAGTATCAAGCGAATCGGTTGTTAAAGACATCCGTCGCAGAACCCGCAAGAAGTATTCCTCAGAAGAGAAGATTCGCATCGTTTTGGATGGTCTTCGAGGTGAGGACAGTATTTCAAGTCTGTGCCGTCGAGAAGGCATTCCTGCCTTAATCTGTTCCAGTCCGGCATCAACCTTCTTAACACAATCTAAAGCCATGCAAAACACCTCACCCGGTGGATCAACCAGTATCTTGCCCACGATCCTTTTGTAACGGTCACGCTTCTCATACTTACTAGTAACGGTCTTACCTGATACCAATTCAACCAGACCCTGCGTGGATACATCACCATAGGACTGATCCTTTTCCGGTGCATCAATTCCAGCAAGCCGAATACGGTGCTTCTTACCACTATCATCTACGATGGTGACAGTATCCCCGTCAGCTAGCTTTAGGTAAAAGAATTCATGTAAGCTATTGATTTATTTTAGTTTATTTGGTATATTATGGATGTTATAGTCTTCGAGGAAGTTCATTGAAGGTGCTTTCCTCTTTTTCTCTCTAGACCGCCCCTGCTGTTTTTTCAATGGCTTTTTCGCCCACACAATTCCTCTGATAAAGGAGAAAAAATGAACGATGGAATATTAGATAAAATTTTAGGTGCCGTGAAAAAGTTCACCGAAATAGGTATAGCCTTGCTTGCACTTGGAATAGTTATGCAAGTCATTTTTGGTACAGTTGTTCCGTTTGTGGGTGGAGATATTATTGGTCATGTCATAAATATCGTTGCAATGCTTGGTGCACAGGGTTTGGTTGGTCTTGTTGCTGTTGGTGTAATTTGGGCTATTTTTACTAGGTAATGAATGTAATACGATCATGAAGCAACTAATTAAGCAAATTTACTTTATCTTACTGAGACAATGGGTTCGTTACAAACTTGCACGGGTTCGTTACAAATTTGCACGGTTATCCAAAAGGCTCGGCTATGAAGATATTGAAGAGGGTGATCGCCACTTCCCAATTCGTTACTAGATTATATGGCCTACCTATAAGCTATTAATTTATTATGTTTAGTTTTGTATATTAATAATGTCTATTCTTCGCGAGAGTCCCTTGAGATGCTTCCTCCTTTTTTACCATATCTACTTTGCTCTTCCTTCGATGGGCTTTCCTTTCGCACACCCCCTTTACTAAGGAGAAAAAAATGTTTGACCAACTGATAGGTTATGTAAAGAAGTTTACCGAAGCAGGTGTAGCTTTGCTCGCATTTGGGATAGTCATGCAAATCATTTTTGGTAAAGTTGTTCCGTTTGTGGGTGGAGATATTATTGGTAATATAACAGATATCGTTGCAACGCTCGGTGCGCAGGGTTTAGTTGGTCTCGCTGCTGTTGGTGTGATTTATGCTATTTTTACAGGTCAACAAAAATAGATTCGTCCACATTAGCACGATTATCAAAAAATCTTGGCCATCAGATTGTGCAACCCCAAAGCTGTTGACAGTATTTTTATAGAAGTGTGACTTCGACCTGGTGGAAACCAAGTCGATTTATTAAAAGCCGAAAGCCCTTTTGGGGGTCTTCGGCTTTTTTTATGTTGTATTGTTCGAGCAGTGGGAATTCTTAATCCAAACTTTGAAGTGTTAGAAAAGAATATAACGAGTGTGGAGCCGAAGCCCTCAGATGCCGTATAATCGATTTAGCTCCTCTGCCCTCTAATGGGCCAATTTCGGATAAAAACGGGCAAATGCTAGCCATACCGCTAGCCAGAAGGGATTTTAGAGCATCAATAATCAGTTAAGTCTTTTAAAATATGAATTAGTTGTAACTCAATTGTCTTCTCTTAACAAGAGGTGAACCCCGATGGGCTTTGTTGCCAAATCAACGGTATTTATTTTTTCTTTCCTCCTTTTTTCCTGGCCCTGCCAAGTACTTGCCGATAGCCAGGGCCACCTGCCGGGCATTCAAGGCAAAACTATTGAAGAACTTATTGAGATGACCGAGCCAGAAGGCGAAGCGGCCCGGGAAAAGGCGGGCCTTTTGCGAAGAGGAGAAAAAACGTACCGCCAATTTTGTGTCCATTGCCATGGAGAACGGGGGCAAGGGAAAGGCCGGACTTCCCCCTACCTGTATCCGCTTCCCAGGGATGTGACAATGGGAGTTTTCAAGTTCCGTTCGACTCCAAGTAATGCGCTGCCTCGGGATGAAGATTTATATCGGACAATTCGAAGAGGGGTGGCGGGAACGGCCATGCCTGCTTGGGGCGACGTGCTCAATGACCTGACCCTTCGGGCTTTAGTGGAATTTATTAAAACATTTTCGGACCGGTTCCAGTTGGAGTCTCCGGATTTTGTCATGCCAATCGGACTGGAACCGGCTTTCGACAGGTTGTCGATTGAAAAGGGAAAAGT
This sequence comes from uncultured Nitrospina sp., assembly GCA_950072225.1. GTDB lineage: Bacteria > Nitrospinota > Nitrospinia > Nitrospinales > VA-1 > LS-NOB. Next base: position 104 of record CATMOP010000262.1, on the reverse strand, counting down.
GCTTTACCGGGAATTGCGGTGCGGACGTTGCCATGGCAAAGAAGGGGGACGGGAAGGCCCGCTGGAACGGAAGCTCAACGATTTCTGGGGAAATCCTTCCAGGG
>CATMOP010000261.1 GCA_950072225.1 uncultured Nitrospina sp. | reverse complement strand
AAATTTATTCGATGTTGAGCGGGAAATATTTGGCGCCAGCCATGCCAAAATCGGTGGGGGATTGCTGAAAGGCTGGGGTCTGCTCATTACTCTATGAACCGGTGTATTATCATCACCGACCTGGAAAAGCGAAAGACCATCCTTTGATTACCAAAATCATCCATTTGGCCGATAGTATGGTCGATGAAATGAAACTCGGAACCAGCGGTGAGGTGGTTGCCAATCCGGTCAAACCAAAAATTCTCCAGGCATTAGGGTTTGCTGAGTTGCCGATCGAAAAGTTTGAAGAGGATATTAAAGATCAATACTACACGGCCCTGTCTGCCTTCCTTTAATACATACACCTGAAGATAGTCCCACCCTAAAGCGGCATTTCCTTCCGTCTCGTGCAATCATGCTGAAGGATCGGGGTCGCAATTTTTGGCATTGAAAAAATCGCCGCCTTTTAGTTTTTCGTCATCGGTTCCCCAATGAATTTTTTTATCCCGTTTTTGCATGAGGGGTATATGCTTGGAGCAGTGGATATAGGCCTCCTCCACTCGAACCTTGATCCAGGAGATGGGTTTCCGTGGGCCGGACTTCTTAAGTGCCATTTTTATTTTTCCTGACGGATCCGGATCGGACTCCAGTTCCTCGTTGGAAAATATTTCTGCTGTCCCGTTTACGTGAAGTCCAATCGAGCTTTGGTAGAAATCAATAAAAACCATTCCTATATGCGGGTTTTCTGAGATGTTCCCCATGCTCGCCAGAATTCCGTTGCCCCGGTATTCGGGAAAGATAAGGGTTTTTTCGTCCAGAACTTCCACGAAACCGGCATGGCCTGCGCGGAATGAGGCATCGCACTCTCCATTTGCGTCAGCAGTGGAAATAAAAACAAATTCCTGTCCCATAATAAACCGGCACATTTCCGGATTGAGGTGATTGAGCAATTGGTTCTGGTAAAAGGCTAAAGCACGTTTTTCGGTTTGGAATTCTTTTTGCAGGTTATGCTCGCCTTTTGATCCGGGTTTTTTCATGGCCTTGGTATTTAAAGATTTGAGTTATGCGGAAGTGCCAGGTTCAGGTATTTGCCGCGCTCTCCATAAAGGAGGCCTTTTTCCTCAAGAAATGTAATGGTATTTTCTGTCAGACCACCTTTTGGTTCTTGCCCAATTTTTTCCCGGAGATGTTTCTGAATTTGTTCCAGAGATTTGGGTGCTTCGTTACAGAAAATGAATGCCCAAGCATGTGGTCCTTCCAACCTTGTTTTGACGGACTCCAGCGACCTATCGTCATAAACGGTCACGAAATCCATGGACTTGGTAAAAATCAGGAAAGGTAACTGTTCCGACTGGTGCCTTTGTTTCCATTCTTCAGCTATTTGAAATAATTCCTGCTTCAGTTGCGGATCAACTCGGTTGCTGGTTTCAAATTCAAAATCATAAGCGATTTTTAAAAAATCGACATCAGGATGGTCATAAACATAGGGGTAGGCTTCCCCCGGTGCGGTTATTTTTATTCCGTATTCTTCCGGTCGTTTGAAATAGGGGCTGAACCTTTCGAGCCAAAGGTTGCCGACACACTCGGGCGGCGGCAGGTGGAATAGTAATTTGATCAAGTCAATTTGCTGTCGATAATCGTCATCGGTCTCGCCGGGAAACCCGATCAGGATATTCCAGTTGATTTCAATGCCATAATACATAGCCCATTTCATACAGAGAATATTCTGCATGGGCCGGACGCCCTTATCCATTTCCTGCAATTGATTCAGGCTGAAACTTTCAATTCCCGGCTGAATCACTTTTGCTCCGCCCTGCGCCAGAGTCTTGATTTGTTTTTTAGTCAGGTTGCTTTTGACTTCTATAAAAAAATGCAGGTCATAGTTGTTTTCAGCCAGTTCGCCAAAAACCCCATCGATATATTTCATTTCCAGGATGTTGTCGACCAGCCGGAAACGAAAGGAATCGTATTTTTTTGAAAGCTGTGCGAGGTCGGTGTGAACTTGCTTGATAGACTTGGCCCGGAACTTCATGGTGCTGGCGTTCAAGCCACAAAAAGTACAGTGATGTTTCTCCCCCCACCAGCAACCCCGGGCCGTTTCATAAAGTATTACCGGGTTTTCCAGTAAAGAAGATTGAGGGTCGATCTCTCGCAACTGGTCGAAAAAATCATCATAATCGGGAGTCGCGTAATCCTGAAAGTTGCCGAACATGGCTTCCGGCTCGTCATAAAGCACTTCCCCGTCACAGCGGTGAACCACGCCCTGGGGAACGGGCCCTCCCTGTTCGAGGTATTTGACCAACTGCGGCAATATGCCTTCGGCTTCCCCAGGCACCACGTAATCAATCCACGGGAATACGCGAAAATATTCCAATCCCATATCGGATTCAAAATTGGACCCGCCAAACAGGATTTTCACATGTGGATATTTTTCCTTGATCAATTTAGCAAGGGTCAGGCTGGCGACGTTTTGATTGAATGTCGAGGAAAAGCCTACGATATCAAAGGCTCCCCAGTCGCAGGCATCCCGGGACCATTGAAGAAATTCGGGAACCATTTTGGTTTTTACATCGACCAAATATTCCTTTGGACGCTCAATGGAACGGCAAACATCATCAATATGCGGAGAAAAATGGTTCATATAGTCCTGATTCCTGGCATTGTCCCCAAATAGGGCATGCGAAAATAGCCATTCGCCAATCAGGAACCTTTTTTCACAGAGTTGGTTGTATATTGGCAGGCCTAGTTGATGCGCAAAATGAAGGTTCAGGTAATGGCTTTTTACCTCACAACCATGGGTTTTCAGCAAGGTCGAGAGCGTCCCCAACTGGATGGAAGGATATATATGAAACCCAAAGGGCATATTTACTAAGGCAATTTTCAAGGGCATAAGTTAATTGTAGCAATTTCAAAGGCCCGTTTCCAATAAGATTAAAAAAGATACAAAGATATAAAAATTTAAGTAGTAAATGGACACAAATGGCTTGCTGAATTAGGGAATGGTAAATTTAATTGCATTTGGTGTAGGCCCAAAGTAAGGTTTGTATTTAATAATTTAGTCGAGTAGGCGACGATTTTAAAAATTCCTCTTCCATAGATTATCCAACCCGGAAAAATATTATTACTCCTGAAAAGACATTTCAAACCGAAGCAGGAAAAAGGCTGGAACCTCCTAGGAACCTTCAGCCCTTCATCAGACATTTGTCTTACCGAATATCATTGCTTTTGATGAAGACTTCGATTACGCCAAACCAAATAACAACCATGTCTTTGGGTTTTGGTTTGGCAGCAGGCATCGCCTGCCTGAAGGGAGATTATTTTTCCATACTCACAGGGGCATTATTATTTTTGATCTGTTATGTCCTCGATAATTGCGACGGGGAAATAGCCCGACTCAAAGATATGCGCAGTATTTTTGGAATGCGCTACGACACGTTTGTAGACTGGCTTGTGCACACCGTTTTCTTTATAGGTCTTGGATGGGGGGCCACATCTGCTACGGGGCAGCCGTGGTGGCTTTGGGCAGGTATTGTGGCGGGGTTTGGCGGCAGTGTGAATTATGCCCTGGAGCTTTATCAGAACAAAACCAAACGCCACGCAAGCCAGTTGACGCATGAGGATTCTTCGCCCAAAGACGATGATACCAAAATGGATCGATTTGTTCTGAATGCC
>CATMOP010000260.1 GCA_950072225.1 uncultured Nitrospina sp. | reverse complement strand
CGGATTGCCCCCAAAGGTGGATATCGTGTTCTTGGTGAGAGCATCGGCAATGTCGCTTGTGGTTACCACAGCAGCGAGAGGCATCCCGTTGGCAATGCCCTTCGCCGCAGTTATCATGTCCGGTTCAACATCGTACTGCTCAATTCCCCACATTTTTCCTGTACGGCCAAAACCGGTCTGGACCTCATCAGAAATAAAAACCCCTCCGTATTTACGAACGATTTCAGCTACAATTTTGAAATACTCTGGCGGCGGAGTAATAAATCCGCCAACTCCCTGGATCGGTTCTGCTAGTATCCCGGCTACTCGACCGGTTGTTGTGGTCTGAATCAATTCTTCCACGTCTTCTGCGCAGGCAACTCCGCACTCAGGATAAGTGAGTTTAAGAGGACACCGGTAGCAGTAAGGAGAGAGAGCATGTTTGATAGCGGAAACTTGTGTCGGCAAAGCCCTCCAGGAAGCGTGGGCGGTGAGAGCCTGAGCCAACAGCGACCGACCTGAATAACCATGGCGGAGAGCGATGAGTTCATTATTCTCCGTATAGAGTTGTGCCATCATGACAGCAGTTTCATCCGCCTCCGTTCCGGACGCCGTGAAAAAGCATTTATCAAGTTTTCCGGGAGCAAGATTCACAAGCTTTTCTGCAAGCTCTACAACAGGTAAGGTGGGATAGAGAGAAGACACGTGAGTCAGATTATTGATCTGGGCGATGACTTCCCTGTTTACGTCCTCATTGGCATGCCCTACGGAGATGGTTAGAATTCCCCCAAAAAAATCAAGATAGGAGATACCTTCCATATCCTCCACCCGCGCTCCTTTTGCTTTAGAAACCACAATGGGTTTTTCGTAATAATTTTTCACAGCCGGAAAAAGGTGATCTTGGTGTTTTTTCCTTACGGTTTCGCTGTTCATCCTAATCTCATAATATTGTTTAAAGCGTAGTCAATTCTTTGTACGCTTCCGGTCTTCTGTCTCTAAAAAACTGCCACGTGGCTCGAACTTCTTCTATCAATTCGAGATCGATTTCCGTAACCAGTAATTCATCATTATCCTCTGATGCAATAGCAACTATTTGTCCTCTTGGATCAACGAAGTAAGAGCTACCGTAAAATTCGCCCAGATTCCATGGTTTTTCGATTCCGACTCGATTGATACACCCCATGAAATACCCGTTAGCTACAGCATGAGCCGGCTGTTCCAACTTCCAGAGGTACTGTGATAATCCCTTTACTGTGGCAGAAGGGTTGTAAACAATTTCGGCACCGTTAAGCCCAAGGGCTCGGGCTCCTTCAGGAAAATGACGGTCGTAGCAGATGTAAACTCCCACTTTGGCATAAGCCGTCTCAAATACGGGATACCCAAGATTACCCGGACGGAAAAAAAATTTCTCCCAGAATCCGGAGGTGTGCGGTATGTGGGTCTTTCGGTACTTGCCCATATAAGTCCCATCGGCATCGATGACGGCAGCGGTGTTGTAGAGCATCCCCGCCTGCTCTTTCTCAAAAATGGGAACCACCATCACCATCTGATACTTCTTCGCAAATTCCTGCATCCGCTCGATGATGGGACCGGGAATGGTCTCGGCTGAAGCATACCATTTTGCATCTTGACCGGGGCAGAAATATGGAGTGGTAAATATTTCCTGCAGACAAAGAATCTGAACACCTTGCTTCCCTGCATCCTCAATGAAGGGGATGTGTTTCTGAATAATAGCTTCCTTAATTTCATCAATCGTTCCGTCTCCCTCTGATTTAGGCACACTCATCTGAATCAGACCTGATTTAACAATTCTTGCCATGATTTACTCCTAAATAAATCGCTTCAAAAAACCGGTTGAGACATTTGGTTTTTAAACATTTAATCAAAATGGTTACATTTTATCCCGAATACAACCCTCTTTTTAAAAATTGCCCGTCTCCCTTCCTTCCCGCATATTCGCAATTCTCAACGATAATCTTTCCCCGGGAAATGACCGTTTCGGCAACACCTGTCACCTCAAACCCTTCATAAGCGTTATAGTCCACACTCATGTGGTGCATCACGGAATTATCCACGCTGATGGTCTCCTTCCGGTCCGGGTTGAAAATAACAATGTCGGCATCACTTCCCACAGCAACAGTTCCCTTTTTAGGGAACAATCCGAACATTTTGGAAGATGCCGTCGAGGTCAATTCTACAAATCTGTTCAGTGATATTCGTCCTCCAACAACCCCTCCATTAAAGACAAGACTCATCCGGTTCTCTATCCCGGGGCCTCCGTTGGGGATTTTAGAAAAGTCATTAATACCCTGCTCCTTTTGTTCCTTAAAGCAGAATGGACAGTGGTCGGTGGAAATGGACATCAGGTCACCCATCCGCAACCCCCTCCAAAGTTCGTCCTGGTTCCACTTTTCCCGGAGGGGTGGTGTCATGACATATTTTGCCCCTTCAAACCCCTCCTGCTCGTAGTAGGAGTGGTCGAGAAAAAGGTACTGTGGACAGGTTTCAGCAAAAGCATGAACGCCCCTGTCCCTAGCCAGTACTACCTGTTCCAGAGCATCGGCGGAAGAAAGATGGACAATGTAAACCGGAACATTGGCCACTTCTGCAATAGCAATGGATCGGTAGACCCCCTCGGCTTCCATTCTTGTGGGACGTGTGAGAGCATGCCATTTAGGTTCTGTTTTCCCTTCTGCAAGGGTTCGTTTCACAATTTCGTCGATGACAATCCCGTTTTCTGCATGCATGCAGATCACCGTTCCGTCTTCCCCCGCTTTTCGCATGGCACGAAAAAGTGTGCCGTCGTCAACATAAAGCACACCCGGATAAGCCATGAATAGTTTATAAGAGGTAACCCCTTCATCCGCAAGTTTTCGCATTTCTGGCACTCGGTCGTCTTCCAGATCGGTGATAACCATGTGGAAACCGTAGTCTATCGCTGTCTTTCCTTCCGCCTTTTTGTGCCACGTTTCCAGTGCCTCCAGGGTGGAATGTCCTTTTGTCTGGATCGCAAAATCAATGAGGGTGGTAGTGCCACCATGGGCAGCGGCAAGAGTTCCCGTCTCAAAATCGTCCGCTGACACCGTACCGCCAAAAGGCATGTCGAGGTGAGTATGGGGATCTATACCGCCAGGAATAACGTATTTGTCCTTAGCATCGATGACCCTATCAGCCTCCACATCCAGACTTTTCCCAATCAGGGTAACCGTCTCATTTTCAATAAATACATCCCCATTATAATCATCCACAGCTGTGATGACTCGACCGTTTTTTATGAGCAGTGACATTTTGTATTTCTCCTAACCAATTTAAAACTTAATGACTTTTGTTTCCCCAAGCGGTCAGTCCCCGCTCCTCGTCTGTTCCCGGGACGGTGTTATCTAATAGAAGAGCAATAAAAGCTCCCACTGCCATGCTGGTGCTGCCCAGAGTGTTGATAATGTTTGCCAGCCATTCAGGTTCGAAGGCTGCCGGGTGGGCCGAAAAATACTCCGGTACACTCAACCCCATGAAAAATGAAAAACCGAGAATAAAAAGATTCCGGGCAGAATTCAAGTCCACAAACTGGAGATTCGACAGCCCCACGGCGGCGATCATCCCGAACATGGCGCAGTACATGCCGCCTACAATTGGGCTTGGGATGGTGGTAAAAAGAGCGCCAAACTTGGAAACCGTTCCCAGCAGAATCATGATGA
>CATMOP010000259.1 GCA_950072225.1 uncultured Nitrospina sp. | reverse complement strand
AAGAAAAGGCAAAGTGCATCTGGGATTTGATGGAAGCGGTCGATACCTATTTCCCAGTTCCGGATCGCCCTGTTGACAAACCGTTCCTGATGCCGATTGAGGATATCTTCAGTATTTCCGGACGTGGAACTGTGGCGACCGGGCGTATTGATACGGGGGTTATTAAGGTGGGGGAAGAGGTGGAAATCGTTGGATTCAAGGCCACTATGAAAACCACGGCTACCGGTGTGGAAATGTTCCGCAAGCTGCTTGACGAAGGGCGTGCGGGGGAAAACGTGGGGATTCTGCTTCGCGGAACCAAGCGTGAGGAAATCGAGCGTGGGCAAGTTCTGGCCAAGCCTGGGTCCATCACTCCCCATACTAAATTCAAAGCCGAAGTTTATATTCTGACTAAGGACGAGGGGGGGAGACATACTCCGTTCTTCAATGGATATCGTCCGCAGTTTTATTTCAGGACGACGGATGTAACCGGTGTCGCGACCTTGCCGGCGGGTGTTGAGATGGTAATGCCCGGAGATAATGTTGCGATGGAGGTAACGCTCATTACACCGGTAGCGATGGATAAAGAGCTTCGCTTTGCTATCCGTGAAGGTGGTCGTACGGTGGGAGCCGGAGTTGTTGGCGAGATTATTGAATAATGAGCGACCAAAAAATCAAAATCAAGCTTAAGGCTTACGACCATAAACTGCTGGATCGGTCGGTAGCGGAAATTGTGGAAACAACTCGGCGCACAGGCGCTAAGGTGGTCGGCCCTATTCCCTTGCCTACTATGAAGAACAAGTGGACCGTTTTGCGTTCCCCTCATGTGGATAAAAAATCCCGCGAGCAGTTTGAGATTCGCACGCATAAGCGAATCCTTGAAATCCTTGAACCCACTCCGCAAACCGTAGATGCGCTGATGAAGCTGGATCTATCGGGCGGTGTTGATATTGAGATCAAGCTTTAGCACAAAAAGAATATGAGTGTATTAATTGGAAAAAAAGTGGGCATGACCCAGGTTTATACGGATAAAGGGGACTGTGTTCCGGTCACCGTAATCCAGGTGGAGCGTTGTGTTCCGGTTTTGAAACGGACCGAGGAAGAAGATGGTTACCAGGCTCTCATGCTGGCGTATGGAAACCGTAAGCCGAAGCACACTAATAAACCTTTAAAAGGATTTTATGACAAGCATAAGGTGGAGCCCGCGAAAGTTCTCCGAGAGTTCAGAGGGCAGGATGTGGATGACGAAGCCTTGGGCAAGCCGCTTAAAGTGGATGTTTTTAGCGAGGGCGACCGGGTAGAAGTGGTAGGAGTCAGCAAGGGTCGAGGGTTTGCCGGGGTTTTCAAGCGGTTCAATTTTGGCGGGGCGCCGGCTTCCCATGGTCATCATGAAAGTTATCGCGGAACGGGTTCGATAGGAATGCACACTTATCCAGGGCGGGTTTTGAAAGGTACGGGCATGCCGGGCAGGATGGGTGGTAATAATGTCCATATGAAAAACCTGCAGGTGGTGCGGGTGGATGCGGAAAACAATGTGTTGTTGATCAAGGGCGCAGTCCCTGGAGCCAATGGCGGACTCGTCAGTATATTTAAATCTTAAAAGAATAAGTTGTCACGGTTATGCCGGAATTAAATATTGTAGACAGTAAAAATAAAAAAGTGGGAACGGTAGAAGCTTCCCCGGGTGTCTTTGAGGTCCAGTGTCGCGAGGAGCTGGTGCAAAGATATGTGACCATGCAATTAGCTGCGCGCCGGGGCGGTAATGCGGCGACCAAGCAGAACAAAGGCGAATTGCATGGCTCGAATGCCAAACCATGGCGGCAGAAGGGCACGGGCCGTGCTCGAGCGGGGAACACTCGATCGCCGATTTGGCGGGGTGGTATGACGGTTTTTGGGCCCAGCCCAAGAAGCTATGCGTTCGGGCTTTCTAAAAAGTCCAAAAGAATCGCGCTCAGAGCGGTTCTGACCGACAGGCTCAAAGGTCAGGATTTTACAGTGATTGATTCGCTGAACCTGGAAAATCCCAAAACCAAAGAAGCTGCGACCTTGCTGGCTAATCTTGGTCTGCCGGAGAAAACACTTTTTATTGTTGCGGAAAAAAACGCCAACCTGCAACTGGCGGTTCGTAATCTGCCTAAGACGGATGTGTTGCTGGTGGATGGGCTCAATGTTTTTGATATTTTGGTCCATGAGAAAATTGTTTGTACTCCCGAGGCGCTTAAAAAAATTGAGGAGCGGTTGAACTAATGGATCTGTATCAGATTATTGAGAAACCGCTGGTCACTGAAAAGGGAACGGATATGCTTGCCGAGGGGAATTGGGTGATGTTCCGCGTGAACACGGCGGCCAACAAGATACAGATTCGGGAAGCGGTGCAAAAGATTTTTAATGTGAAGGTCCTTCATGTCAATACCCAGGTTGTGCGGGGTAAGCGCAGGCGGTTTGGCAAGAGCATGGGCCAGCTGAAAACCTGGAAAAAGGCCATGGTCCAGTTGAAAGAAGGCGAAAAGATTGAAATTTTTGAGGGAGTGTAAGCAGTAATGCCCATTAGGAAATTAAAGCCCAGATCACCCGGTGTAAGGTCTATGACCATTTCCGGTTTTGATGAGATCACAAAGTCAACGCCGGAGAAAAGCCTTCTTGTCTCCATTGCGAGAAAAGGCGGGCGAAATAATAATGGCCGTATCACCGCTAAAAGGCGGGGTGGTGGGCATCGAAAGCAATATCGGATCATTGATTATAAACGGCGCAAAGACGGTATCCCGGCGAAAGTGGTTGGGATTGAATACGATCCGAATCGTAGCGCGCGCATCGCCCTCCTGTCCTATTCAGATGGAGAGAAGCGTTATATCATCTCTCCTGCTAACTTGAATGTAGGGGATGTGTTGATGTCGGGCGAGGGGGCGGAAGTCCGCATCGGTAATTGTCTCATTCTCAAAGATATTCCGGAGGGCACTCTGATACATAATGTGGAGATGCGCCCCGGTAAGGGAGCGCAGATTGCTCGCAGTGCCGGTAGCGGGGTTCAGTTGATGGCTAAAGAGGGTGACTACGTAACGCTTAAACTAAAGTCGGGGGAAGTTCGGTTGATTCATAGAAATTGCCGGGCGACGATTGGAACCGTTGGTAACGCAGACCATGAAAATATTTCTATTGGCAAGGCCGGGCGTGTGAGATGGATGGGAATCCGGCCTCGTGTTCGTGCGGTAGCCATGAACCCAGTGGATCACCCTATGGGGGGTGGAGAAGGCCGGTCTTCAGGCGGCCGACATCCGTGTAGTCCCTGGGGACAGATCGCTAAAGGGTTGAAGACCCGCAAGGTTAAAAAATTATCGAATAAATTTATTCTTAGCCGTAAAAAGAAAAAATAAAGGGCACCTTTAAAAATCTTTATTTGCCATGAGCAGCCCTTGTTTGTAAGGGGAGGCGAATTGCAGGCTCATAAAATTTTCCATTTTTAGAGACCCCCGTAAATAATTTGTAAACTGAGGTTTTTGCATGGCTCGATCATTAAAAAAAGGTCCGTTTGTCGATTTGCATTTGATGAAAAAAATCGAGGAGATGAACCAGAGGAATGACAGGAGGGTGTGTAAGACGTGGTCGCGTCGGTCCACCATTACTCCGGATTTTGTCGGCCATACTATATCAGTGCACAATGGTAAAAAGTTCTTCCCGATTTTCATATCGGAGAACATGGTAGGCCATAAGTTGG
>CATMOP010000258.1 GCA_950072225.1 uncultured Nitrospina sp. | reverse complement strand
TTTATCCGGCGAACCGCCGCCAGCGTGATGCCCCATTCGGGGCATTAAGGCAAATGATAAGCATAACTCGCTGGACCCAATGGGCAATAGTTTTTCCCTTTAGGGGGATGTGCCAGCTCTGGCGAGCAAGAAGTATTGGCGGCTTGATGGGCTCTTGTTAAATTTCCTTCAGGCGTCGCCCGGCTAAAGGGTGACAACCTGGGAAATTTCATACAGTTTGTACACTTTTTTGTAATTTAAAATCCACCTCCCTCTAACCTTCTTGCCTCTTTTTTATTCTCAGATTTCAAAAAACAATTTACTTTCAATAATTTAAATGTTTTCCCGCTACAGGGTGTTCTTCGTTGGCATACAAATTGCTGTTAAATAGTATAATTGGCGCCCTCACATTTTTCCAGGAGGGCACCCTAAGCGGATGACCCGCCCCGGGCTTGGAAATTTAGAATCTATTAAGTAGGTAAAACATGAAAATAAATATGAAGGCATTAATTGCAGAGGATCCAAACTGGTTTGTAGAACAAATTAAGAAAGTCCGGGCTTTTTCAGTCCTTTCCGATAAAGAACTAGTGTATGTAGTGTCACAAATGCGGAGTTTCTATTTTAAGGCCGGGACTACGATTGTGAATCAAGGGGAAGCTGCGAATTTATTTTTTATAGTTCATAAAGGCATGGTCGAAGTATCCATGAAGAAATTCTTTTTCAGGGAAAAACAAGTTGCAATCCTCGAATCTGGAGACTTTTTTGGTGAAAGTGCCTTGGTCTCGAATTCCAAGCGAAACGCTACAGTCATAGCAAAGACAGATACTTCATGTTTTGTTCTACTCAAACCCAGTTTTAAATTCATGCTGCAAGAAAACCCGCTTTTCAGGCAAAATATGAAAGCCGTCTACGCAAGACGAAAACTGCAATTAAAAAACGCCTAACCGGCCAAGCGGCTGGGGGCAATGTGGCGGTGACGCAGGGCTCGGCACTTCTGCAATAATTTCAATAGTTAGGCGTTTATCCCTCATACCATTTTGCCCGGTTCCTTTGAGGATTCGAGGAGGATTTTGAATCCTAATGCCTTCCCGGCAACTCTAACAATTAAATCAAAAATACGATCCAAATCGCAGTGGAATTAAGCGAAAACCATCCACCATTTATTATTCCTGGAGGCAAAATATGTGCGGAGATCAAATGAACAGTCCCAGCGGTAAAAGCGGTATTATTCAGCCAAGGCGGCAGTCGTGGAGGGTGGTTTCCATCCTTACGGTTCTGTTTTTTTCGTGGGCATTGCCGAGTACAGCGGGTGAAGTGTGGGTCGCCAATATGAAGGGCGCCAATGTCCAGATCATAGATACCAGTTCCAACAAGGTGGTGCAAACGATTCCTACCGGTGCCGGAGCGCATAATGTCACCTTCAGTCCGGATGGCAAGCTGGCCTACATCGCCAACCTGGGGACTAACAGCATCACCATCATCGACACGATGTCCAAAGAAAAGCTGGCCGATATCGTGACCGACACGAAAGCCCACGATGTCGCCGTCTCCCCCGATGGTAAACTCGCGGTCGCCTGCAATGTCGGAGCGGGCAATATCACCTTCATCGATGTCGCTGCGAAAAAAGCCGTTCATACGATGGCCACCGGAAAAAAAGCCATCACCGCTGTTTTTTCTCCCGATGGAAACACGTTGTATGTGGTAAACGCCGGGGCCGGAAATATTTCGGTGGTGGATGTGAAGTCCAAGAAAATTACCCAGACCCGGCAGGGTGCTAAAGGGGCCATGGCCATCAAACCGACGAAAAACTGGGGTCAGTTCTGGCTCACCGCTCCTGCGGATAATAAATTGTTACTGCTCAACACGCGCACCGGTGCGTTAGAAGCTTCCATCGAGGTACCGGGAGAACCGCATGGGTTGGTCCATAGCCCGGATGGCAAAACCGTTTTTGTCGGACAACGTAAACTGGGGCAAATCGCCATGATCGACACGGCAAGCCGCAAGATCGTTAAAACCTTATCGCTGGGCCAACGTCCGGATATGATAGACATCAGCTCAGACGGCAAAACCGTCTACGTTGCTATCCGGGATGATAACAAACTGGCTGTGGTCTCCGCTGCCGATCTGAGTTTGATTACGAAAGTCGATACCGATGGAGAAACCCACGGCCTCGCCTACAAGGATTAACTTCCAACGTGACCGGCGTGTGGAGCCGCCGGTCCGGTGGAGTGGATATCATGCTAAGTCCGTAGGGCGGGACTATCTTCCTGAAGCAGTGATATTTGACCTTTGCAAGGTATATTTTGAAAGATCTTGGTGGTGACTCCCTCTCCCGAGGGGCTTTGTAATATTTCTTCCTATCCCATTCAAAAAAATTTTCCCCTTAAGAACAGCACGCGGAATGTCTTGGAGTTGATTCCTCTAAACAACTTTATAACCAACAATAAAACAACAAAAATATTGGTAAAAACAATAATATTGTGGTTTGGGGTCATTTTTAAGTAGATGGAAATCACCGTATGTAACCACAACATCTTTATTTATAAGTGGTTATGTTATTTGATTTACATGGAATCATATGGCACCAATCTTGCTTTTGGTTAGTCCGGGGAGAACTGATTTAACCATGAGGAGGTAAAATTGTCCGATTTAACTGACGATCAGGACCAGCCTGAATCAACCCCTGAAAAAACCAAAAAAAATTTAGGCAAGGATAAGAAAGAAAACCAGGCAAGTAAAAGCAATAGTGAATTGATGGCGGAATTTTTTTCTGTCAATTCGGATGCGGCTAAAAAATAAAATTCAGGAGAAAAGCGATGGAAGAGGACCTGAATTTTATCGAAGAGTTTCTTTTACATCTTGAGAAATCCAGCGACGAGGGCTTCTCATACAGTATTCCATTTAACTCCAAGGACAGGTATCTGATGCTCCATATAAGTTCATTGGATATTGCAAATTTCGTTGAACATGAAGAACTCCATACTCATGACAGCTTTAACGGTATAGTCCGCATAACCCAAAAGGGCCTAAATTTTCTGAAAACCATTGTGAAATAAAAATATCCTGCCTTTCTGTTGATTTAGCTTTCTTACTTTCGGCCTCGCTCAAATTCCACATAAGGCTCTTCCATTGTGCCTTTAAACTCAATGGACCTTGCATCATCGGGAACATCATCCCCAAACACATGATGGACTTCCTGCATGGTTTCTTTCTGGGAGGAATGGCTGGCGTTCCAGCATGCGTTGGCGCTGCCCGGTGAGCAGGTCGTTTCCCCATCGGCGTCGATGGACCATACGATTTTGCTTTTTTCATGCCGGGCTGTGGCCTCGAAGCTGTATCTTTCGCCTGAAATTAAAATCAATTCGACCCACCCTTCATCCGGGGAGCGGTCTACAGGGTCTTCGCGAAAAAGGAAGGGGGACTCCTCACCTTCGAGAGTGCAGTCCCCGTCCGACTCCGGCATGTTCCAATAGACTCGGCAAGTGTTGAACAAATCCTGCAACTGACCCCATGCGTAGGTTTCCTGCCAGGGAACCGGATTGTGATGGGAAGTCCGCGCAACAGATTTATCTTCTAATGGGCGAACAGGTTTATCCGCTAAAGGGCGACGGGTATCGGAAGATCCGTAAAAGATAACCCAGGTAAAAACGCATACTGCCAAAACCACGCCGAATTTTTTCATTCCGCGGGCTCCTTTTTAATGGGAAAATTTT
>CATMOP010000257.1 GCA_950072225.1 uncultured Nitrospina sp. | reverse complement strand
CAAATAACATGTCTGCGAACAAAAGGTCATCTTGACCCCACCAAGCCCTTGCCAAATTACCCTTACTAGCTTTACCCCCAACAAACCAATAAAATCTGACTGCGGAACTCAGAAAGAACAAGAAGAATAATTGAGTGATGACAGTTGGTATGGAAAAACAGACGTTCAATCGGGCCTACTGGAGCAAATTTTAATGAACGACCCCGCTGCAAGCGGACGCGGAGAGCCTCCGCTGGCATGAGCAACGGCTTTATAAGGCGAGAAAACGTTCTCTCGGCCCTACGAGCCACTGCCCATTGGCCCCACGCCGTGGGGGTATCCTAATGAAGCGTTATTTTAAAAGACGTGGCAAGCCACGGGGAATTAGACCCACTGGTGGGATTTAGAACCGGATACCTTGATCAAGCGCATTCTTCAATGCAAGCTTCTACATCTTTGTCAATGATTTCGATAATTTTATTTTTCAAGGTTTCGCTCAAGTCATTAACTCCGTCTTCATCGCAATTTTCGATTTTCCATTCATAACCCTCGAATAAACTTTTTTCAGCACATATTTTTTTAACTTCTGTGCAAGCATCTTCCTTTGAGCACGACTTCAATTGAGCTTCCAGGTTGGTACTTACCGGAATGTGCGCGACATTTAAATCATAATGGGCGGTGAATCCATCCCAGAAGATATTTTCATCTGTATCGTCCTGTTCGAGCCGCTCTATGATATCGTCTTCCAACTTATTATCAAAGCTGTTGATCCCCCCATGTTCACATCCTTCAATTTTCCAGTCATATTTCTCAAATATCTTTTTTTTATCTATAATTCTTTCAACTTCTTTATTGGCTTCTTCCTTAGTAGTTCTGGATTTCAACCGCACCTCCAGGTTTGTATTTACATAAATATCGCGAACTATCAATTTGAAATTTCCCATTAAAAATCCTTTAAGTGGGTCTCTATTTATTTGGTGATTTCTTCCAAGGCAATTCGCAGGCCCTTATATTAAATTTTTGATCCTGCTTTCTAGGGTTTAGAGTTGAGAAATAAGATAAAGATTTAATTTTACTGCAGAATATTAAATTTATATTGGAGGGGATAAATGGACAGGGGCATGTAGGTAATGAAGTGATATCACAGGCTTGCGAAGTCATCACGGAGTCCAGCGAGTTATGTTTATCATTTGCCTTTACCCTTGCTACCCCTGCGGGGCACGAAAGCTAAGGTAAAATACCACGGGGCATGAATGCAAATGAAGAGGACATCACGCATGCCCCGAATGGGGTATCACGCTGGTCAGGGCAGGATCTTGGCAATAAAAACAATGCCAACCGCGACAGGTGTGATGTAGCGGATCAAAAACTCCCAACTTTGCGCCCAGGGGAAACCAAACTTGTTTTCGTGTTTCTCGATTTCCTCATGCGCGTTTTTTGTGCCCCACACCCAGCCGACGAAAATGGCGGTCAGCATGCCGCCTAACGGTAAAAGGTAATTGGAAGCGATGTTGTCAATATGATCGAAGAAGGTCATGCCCATCAGTTTCACATCGGCCATTACGCCGAACGACAAACCACTGGGAATACCTAGCGCGAATATGGTTAGACCGACAACCAGCACGGCTTTTTTTCGTTTCCATCCGCGTTGGTCGATGAAGTAGGCCACGACCACTTCCAGCAGGGAAATCCCTGATGTGATGGCGGCAATGGCCAGCAGGATGAAGAAGATAACGGCTACACCATGACCCAGGGGCATATAGGCAAACACGGTAGGCAGAACGCTGAAAACCAGCCCAGGGCCTTCGGTGGGTTCGAGTCCCATCGCGAACACTGCCGGGAAAATAACCATACCGACCATAAGAGCGATGAGGGTGTCGAAAATCACTACGTAAATGGTGGAAGAAGTCAGGTTTTCTTTGTCCGACAGGTAACTGCCGTAGGTGATCATCGCCCCCATCCCTAAGCTGAGTGAAAAAAAGGCCTGCCCCAGGGCTATGAGGACCACGTTGGCGTTGATCTTGCTGAAGTCGGGAGTCAAATAAAAGGCGACCCCTTCCATGGCTCCATCGAGAGTGAGTGAGCGGAGCATCAGCAGCAGCAGAATAACGACCAGGGCTGGCATGAGGATGTTGCAGGCCTTTTCAATGCCGCCATGCACGCCTCTTAAGACGATGGCGATGCAGGTCCCCATGAACAGCGCGTGGTAGAAAAGAATTTCCCCGGTATTTCCTATAAAGTTCTCAAAAAATGCTCCCGCTTCTTTGGGGGAAGCAAACGCCAGCACGGAACCGGTGATGGATTTGGCGACATAAGCGTAAGTCCAGCCGCCCACCACCCCGTAAAAGGAAAGGATGAGGAATCCGCTGAGCACGCCCATATAGCCGATGCCGATCCAGGGGGAATTGGGTTTGAGCTGGTCGAAAGCGCCGACCGGATTGAGGTTGGTTTTTCGGCCCAGGGTGAACTCGGCCAGCATGATGGGGGTGCCGATCACGAAAATGCAGATCAGATAGATGAGCACAAACGCGCCACCGCCGTTTTCCCCCACTATATAAGGAAACTTCCAGACATTGCCGAGTCCGACCGCAGACCCGGAGGCGGCCAGGATGAACCCCAGGCGACTGCCCCAGAACCCGCGCTGATTATTGCTTTCAGTCTTCATGCAAATGGGAGTATATTTTTATTATGTGCGTTTCATTTTGTGGCCGGCAGTTTGTGCCAACCTCTGTATGGGTTTTTCTTCATTGGGAAATAAAATAAAAAAAATCATAGAGAACCTTCCCCAGCTACCTGGAATTTATATCATGAAGGGTTCCCGGTCGGAAATTCTTTATATAGGTAAGGCCAAAGTGCTCAGAAACCGCGTGCGCTCCTATTTCCGGAGTTCACGCACGCTTCACCCCAGGACAAGAATTTTCTTGGATAAAGTCCGCGATATCAAGTTCTTGACCACGAAAACAGAAGCCGAGGCGCTGATCCTTGAAAGTAACTTTATAAAGAAACACCAGCCTCGCTACAACGTCCTGCTTAAAGACGACAAGCATTATCCCTATATACGTTTGACCACGCAGGAGAAATTTCCGCGGCTGGAGGTGGTGCGCCGGATACGCAAAGACCGTGCGACCTATTTTGGCCCTTATACCATGGTCAAGGAAGTGCGTGAAACAATTCGGCTGATTTATAAAATTTTTCCGCTGCGACAGAGTAAGGACAAGCTGGACGGCACTGCTCTACGCCGCCCCTGCCTCAACCACCAAATGGGCCGGTGCCTCGCCCCGTGCGCCGGAAAGGTTTCCCCCAGTGAATATGAGAAAGTGGTGGTGGATGTCGAGTGGTTCCTCAAAGGGAAAAACGCCACGCTCCTGAAAAGCCTGAAGGCGGGGATGGAATCGGCATCTCAAGAAATGCGTTACGAAGAAGCCGCGATATTCCGCGACAAAATCCAGGCCGTGCAAACGGTGCTCGATAAACAGAAAATCATTTCAACCTCCCTGCAGGATCAGGATGTCGTTGCCTATTGTTCCGAAAAGGACCAGGCCATGGCGCAGGTCCTGATTATCCGTGCCGGAAAAATGCTGAGTGAAAAAATATTCAAGCTGAAATCGCAAAACGAAATGGAAGAAGATGAAACCCTGTCTTCTTTTCTTAAACAGTATTATGCGGAAGAGGTGGTTTTGCCCGCCGAAGTATTATTGCCCCATCCTGTTGAAGACTCCGATTTGATTGCCGACTGGTTGTCAGAAAAAA
>CATMOP010000256.1 GCA_950072225.1 uncultured Nitrospina sp. | reverse complement strand
TTGGTGTCCATATATGCGGCGGCCAGGTTGTTATGAACCAATGACTTGTTCGGCGATTTTTCTGCCGTGTCTTTCCACAGCGTGACCTCAGATCGGTAATCAAGCGAGCGGTTCACCGTGAGCAAAAAAGTAAGAGATAAAAATGCCAACAAAAGGCTAGTTGCCAAAGCTTGAGCCCGACAAGCACTCAGAAACATCCAGCCCAGCGCAAGGCTGAATCCCAACCCGGGCAAATAGGTGCGGTGCTCCGTGGCAATTTGTTTGAGCGGAATAAAACTGGATGAGGGAAACAATGTGATGAAAAACCAGAGGACGGCAAATATTAAAATAGGAGATTTTTGCCGGGGAACTATTATTGCTCCGACTGCTAAAATTCCAATAGCACAAATTAACTGCCCGTCGATGAATCCGGATGGCAGGCGTATATCCGGCTCAAAGTTGAGATTAAAAGGCAGGAACAGCTTAAGCAGGTAATAGTGAACCACTACCTTGATTTGACTGAGAAAATATAAAAAACGGCTGGTCTCCCCGGAGACCGGATCGGCGTTTAAAGAAAAAATATTGCCCTGCTCTATATATCGATAACAAAGATAAAACAAAAGGGGCAGGAGAATGGCTCCGATTTTTGTCCTCAAAGATTTCCTCTCATCGGGTGGAGTGATGAGCCAGATATAGATGATTGCCATTAAGGGAAAGGTGACGACAATTTCCTTGGTACCAGCTGCGAGAAAAAGAAAACCTGAAATTCCCGCAATGAAAAGCAATTTGCCTGCCCAAGCCAGGTTTTCTTTGCGGGGGCGGACAAGCCTGCAAAAAATATAAAAGGCAAGCAGATAAAAAAATGTCGCCAATCCTGATGAGCGGCTTGAAATATAAGTGACCGTTTCAACAGTGAGAGGATTGACAAGATGAATGGAAGCGCAAATTACAGGCAAGCGTTTGAGCCGATGTCGAGGTGGCTCAAAAAGCAACAATTCGCTGACCAGAAAATACCAGACCAATCCGGTCAGAATATGGACAAGGATATTGGTAAGATGATATCCGAATACATCCAGCCCACCTATTTCCCGGTTCACTGAAAATGTCAGCAAAAGAACGGAACGGTTAAAAATATTTCCGATGCCAACGTTCTTTTGAAAATCACTCAAATGTTGAATATAAGGATTCTCAACAATGGCATGGGCATCATCGTAAAGAAAAGGCGAGTAAAAAGTGGCCCAGAAAGCCAGAAGGCCCATACAGGTGAGAATCGTAACGGCCTTTAGTTGATACCCGATGGAACCAATGTTTGTGGTTTTGGGATTCATGGAGTCGCGTTTTGCGGGCCGGTTAAATCAACCATCATTTTATTTATCGCTTCATTTTGAGCCGGACTCGGGTCCATTTTTAAAGCCGTTTGCAAAAGTTCCCGAGCTTTTTTCATCTGGCCAAGGTTAGCAAGAGTTTCTGCCAGAGAGATCCGGGCATTAAAATTATGGGGTTGGAGCGAAAGGGAATTTTTAAGAAACTCCTGTGCATTTTTCCAGTCTGCTTGTCGATTTAAATTGAAACCGATTTGAGCGTAGGCAGAAGGTCTGGGGCCGGTAACTTCAAGGAAGTTTTTAAATTGCTGGGTGGATTCGTCCCATTTTTTCTGTTTTTGATAAACCTTAGCAAGGTTAAACAGTGCGGGTTCATACCGGCTGTTCAGCTTCAGGCAATGTTTGAAGGCGTTTACCGCCAACTCAAATTTTCCAGTCATCATATAGGCGGTTCCCAGGTTGAAATGAGCAGGTAATAAAGACGGGTCTATTTTGAGGGCTGCTTCCCATTCCGTTATCGCGTTTTCAATTTTTCCGGTTTTTCCATAAAGTTCTCCCAAGTTTGATCGGGCCAAAGCAAAACTGTGATCGGCATTTGCCAAATTCTCTTTGATTGCCAGTTCCAACGTTACCGTGGCTTGGTTGTACAACCCTTGTCGGTTATAAACCGAACTCAATCCTATTTTGGATGAAAAATGACCCGGCCTCAATGCCAGGGTTTTCAGGTATTCTTTTTCCGCATCATCAAGTCGTCCTTGATCCAGATAAACGCTAGCCAGGTTATAGTGAGGTTCCACCAGTTCGGCCAGGAGTCTGATAGATTTTGAATGAATAAATATATTGGCGGATTTCTGGTCAGTCACTTTTTCTCGTCTTTTTAAAAAATTTTCAGCGCTTTTTATATTGTACTGGGTGTCGATAAAATGGGGGATAATGGCAACGCTTTTTTCCAGATGATGAGCCGCGAGGGCAAGATCGCCCTTTTCAAAATAGGCTTTGCCAAGATTGTTATGGGTTCTTGTCGATTTAGGATTCTTTTGAGCTGAGTCTTTCCACAAGCTAATTTCGCTGATCCAATCATTATTCCGGGTTGCTGTTCCCAGGGCGAACATGGGTAAAAGTACAAGCAACATTAAACAGCGCCAAGGGCCGGATAGGACGCCCAATCCCACAACCATGCAAAGTCCTAATGTCATAGGAAGATAAGTACGATGTTCCACAGCCAGATCGTTAAGGGGAATGATGCTGGAGGTGGGGGCAAGCGTAATGAAAAACCAGATGAAGCCAATGGCAACCCAAAGATTCCTGCCTCTTGTAACTACGAAAAAAATCCCGATTATAACCAATCCTGCTAAAAATATGAAAGGATCGGATGCAGGGGTGCTGAACGGCAGGCCGCTGTCCACGTTCAGGTTGAAGGGAAACAGGAACAGCTTGAGATAATAAAAGACGATTACTTTTATCTGCACCAGAAAATAAGGCATTCTTCCATAGAGTTCCAGTCCTTGGTCTTTGGCTATAAAAAGCCAGGAATCAGTAACGATGTAGGCCCCCGCAAAAGAAGCTCCTGCTAACAGGAAAAGACCAGCCACCCATTTGGGTTGTGAAAATTTTTCAGCGAACTGCGGTTTCTGTGTTGAAACTATAAAGCCTAGATACCAAAGTCCCATCAGAAAGGGCAAGGTTGCGCCAATAAGTTTTGAGGCAATGCTCATATACGCGCTTATTAGAATTGTTATGCAAAGCACCCAACGAAGATTAAATTGCGGGATTTTATTTTTACGCGAAAACAGACAAGTGAACAGGTAAAGCGCCAGTAAGTAGAAAAAAGTTGCTAATAATGTGGAACGGGAAGATATATAAGATACCGAGTCGGTGTTCAAAGGGTGCAATGCAAAAAGCAAAGCTGTTGCCAAGGGAAACCCACTAGCGCGGGAGGCAGATAGCAAGGGCTCGTTGCGCCAAGAAAAATCTTTTCCCGCCGTCAGGTATTGGGTTCGTGAAATAGTGAAAAAGATTAATAGTGTGACACCAATATGAACCGCGAGATTAAATAAATGGAAACCAAAAACCCGATTTTTTCCAAGCGTGTTGTTTAATGCGTAGGTCCAGAGAACGACAGGGCGGTTTTCAAAGGCGGAGAAACGAACCTGGCGGTCGAATGCGTCTAGGTCTGCCACCCACTGGCTTTGGATGAGCGGCAAATCATCAAACTGAAACGTACCTTTCAGGGAATTAAAATATACCGCGATATTTGCCAGGATTAAAAGAAGCAAACATCCTATAAATTTTTTTATTTCTGGCGGGGTGGATATCATCAGGTCCTGAAGAATTAATGAATCGCAGGGTGAATGACTGGTAGAAC
This sequence comes from uncultured Nitrospina sp., assembly GCA_950072225.1. GTDB lineage: Bacteria > Nitrospinota > Nitrospinia > Nitrospinales > VA-1 > LS-NOB. The sequence continues at coordinate 73 of CATMOP010000256.1, read as the reverse complement.
TGTGGCTTGAACGCCTTATTGAACGAAATAATCAGGTTTTAAACTTAAAAAATTTAGCAGGGGATGTAAGCAG
>CATMOP010000255.1 GCA_950072225.1 uncultured Nitrospina sp. | reverse complement strand
AAAGGGTTCCAAATCCCGTAAAGAAACTCTAAACTCCAGACAAAAGAAAGCCCCGGATGAAGAAGCCTCCGATAAAAAAAGTGTTGCTGAAACTGAAAACAAAGAAGGCGACAAACAAGAAGGTTTGACGGAGGCGCAGCGTTCGATCGCTGAAGCCACCGTTAATTTCCTGAGAGAAGATATCTCCCGATACGAAAAATTTTATACCTATCCGGCTAGCCGGAGTAAATTTCGCGCTATCAAGGGAGCCGTTGCGGGGGCGACCCCCCAAAAACAGGCTCTGCTGGCTCAAGTTTCCTCGGACGACCTTCCTTTATTTGAGGAAATTGCCGGGTTTCTTGAAACAAGCATTGCCGAAGATGAAAAATCTCAGAAAGTCGTTCCTAGTACTATTACATCGACCCGCCAAACCCATGCGTTGATGAACCGGTTGAAGAGTGAAGCCGGGCAGGAAAACCAGCTTCTGGAAAAACTGACCACAGCCCTCAACACAAAAACTACGGAGGTTGAAACCGTCGGTGAATTGTCTCCCCTATAGAAAAACAGATCTCCGTGCTATCTATATTGCTATTATAAAACGCTGTGAATATTGCATCTGCCAAAATGTGAAAACCTTTTTCCTAAAATTCCTCGTAGGATTTCCTCACCTGACGGCGGCCAGTCGGGCTGTGGTTTAAAGCGGCATTTTTAGCCGCTTTTATTTTTTCAGGGTTATATTCAAAGTTCCAATAGAGAGCACGCATCCCACAAGTAATTCCTTGTTCCTACCAACGCAACTTCAGTTAGGGGTATGAAAGAATCCGATTAAACGGTCCTTCCCATTCATGCCATGTTGAAAAAATTGTTCTTCAGGTAACAAAATTTGTAACAGTGTCTTCGATTTTCAGCTTCAGTCTTCCCGCCAAATATTTTTTTGTTTCCACAAATCATTGAAAAATAATCTATAATTATAGCATCGAGTTTATTCTTTTTATTTTGGCCTTTATCTTGCTGTAATGAAGATTAGAGCTAAAGCCCCCTCGGCAATCCCTTTTACGGGGCCCCCCTGCATGGAACAGATGTTAGCGGAGCAAGCTTTAGCGGGGCAACTTTCTGTAATACCATTACGTCAGACGGGGAGACGGATAGCTCGGGTTGTTGATAGAGTTGGCCTGAAGTCTAAAAATTAATAAAAGCCTTATGTCTTTTTAGTTCCGGCAAGACATGGGGCTTTTTCTTTTGGAAACCGGCTTTTTGTTTACACTTTGCATCTCATCCCTCCTTGCCAACTCCCTCCACAGGGGTTAAATTAAAACCGTTATTGTAGACGTTCAAATTCAATTCGATTTTTTCATCTATGCTCAGGGGGTTCTGCCATGGCAATCAAAACCTATAAAAACTATATAGATGGGAAATGGGTGGTCTCGTCCAGCGGCGAAACCTTCGATAATATCAACCCCGCCAACAAAAAAGAAATTATCGGGCGTTTCCAGAAATCAAACGCGGACGACCTGAATAAAGCTGTGAAATCCGCCGTCAAGGCCCAGGAAGGATGGAGAAACTTGCCCGCTCCCAAACGCGGCGAAATTCTTTTCCGCGTGGGTGAATTGCTGACCAAGTATAAAGAATCCTTGGCTGAGGACATGACCCGTGAAATGGGAAAGGTCCTCAACGAAACCCGCGGCGATGTTCAGGAGGCGATCGACCTGACCTATTACACGGCAGGGGAAGGCAGACGAATGTTGGGTGAAACCGTTCCTTCTGAATTGAATAACAAGTTTTGCATGACCGTCCGAATGCCGGTGGGGGTGGTGGCGGCAATCACGCCATGGAATTTCCCCATTGCCATTCCGTCCTGGAAGCTGATTCCGGCCTTGGTGTGCGGTAATACCGTAGTGTTTAAGCCAGCTAGCGATACTCCTCTTTCGGCATATCGTTTTGTGAAAATCTTTGAAGAGGCTGGCCTTCCACCGGGTGTTTTGAACTTTGTCACTGGTTCGGGATCAGAGGTGGGCGAACCCCTCATAGAGCATCACAGCATCAAACTGGTTTCTTTTACCGGTTCGACCGACACCGGAGCACAGGTGGCACATAAATGTGCCTGGAACATGAAACAATATTCCCTGGAAATGGGAGGAAAAAATGCCATCATCGTGATGGACGATGCCGATCTCGATCCCGCCGTGGAAGGCGTGGTATGGGGAGCGTTTGGGACTACCGGACAACGATGCACCGCTTGTAGCCGTGTCATTGTGCATAAAAAAGTTATTAAAAAGTTTATCAGCCGCCTCCTCAAACGCACGAAAACGCTTCGCCTGGGAGATGGACTCAAAAATACCACCGATGTCGGACCGCTGATCAACGAAGAGCAACGGCAGAAAGTTTTGGGTTACTGCAAGGTTGGCGTGGAAGAGGGAGCCAAACTGCTCCTCGGTGGAAATATTTATAACAAAGGTAAATGCCGGAGCGGATTCTTTTTTGAACCTACGTTATTTGCAGAGGTGTCTCCGAAAATGCGAATTGCACAGGAAGAAATATTTGGTCCGGTTTTGAGCATCCTGGAATGCAAAAGCCTGGAAAGAGCCGTGGAAATCGTCAACGATTCGCGGTTTGGTTTGTCATCGGCAATTTATACACGGGATGTGAATCGTGCCTTCAAGGCCATTGAAAAACTCGACACCGGAATCACCTATATCAACTCCTCAACCATTGGAGCGGAAGTGCAACTGCCGTTCGGCGGTACCAAAGGAACAGGTAACGGCCATCGGGAGGCAGGGACCACCGCGCTGGAAATTTTTACCGAATGGAAATCGGTGTTTGTCGATTACAGCGGTGGCCTGCAGAAAGCCCAGATTGAGGATTGAAGATTTTTCCTCCACTCGGCGTGGGGCGGTGATATTCTTTCTCAACCTTTACCCTTGCTACCCCTGCGGGGCATGAAGGTTAATGAAGAGGACATAACGCCTGCCTCGAAGGGGTACAATGATCAATGGCTCTATTGGGCCGAGAGAACGTTTGCTCGCCTTAAAAAGCCATTGCCCATGCCAGCGGGGGTTCTCCGCTTCAAATATTGTGTGTTTCTGTGCTAGAATTGCAACCACTAGCCGCTACTCATTGCAGTAGCAATTGCCTGCGGTATCATTACTTGTTTGCCTTTTACGTAATCAGCAAAAATTTAGTTGTCGTGGAGAAAAGTCATAAATTCAAATCCAGAAGCGCAACGATCCTTATCCGCCCATGAAGGTATAGACCCATCGGCCGCGGCCAGCGTGATACCCCATTCGGGGCATGAAAGCTAATGAATGGACATAACTCGCTGGACTCAATGAACAATGGCTATTCTTTGCCCTCTGTAAGTGTGGAGTGCCAGAAGAATGACTGCCCATTGCCTCCCCCGCTAGGGGGGCGCTTGAAATTTTCTATATTATCTAGTGGTAGTGGTGGCAATTCGGTTTATATCGAGGCGGACGGAAAACGTATTTTGATCGATGCCGGGTTGAGTGAAAAAAAACTCTCCCAGCGCATGGCTCATATCGACCGGTCCCTGAATGGATTGGATGCGGTATTTGCCACTCACGAGCACACCGACCACATCCGCGGTATGGGCCCGCTTTTAAGGAGACATCAACTTCCTCTCTACACCACAGAAGGAACTTATAAACGGGCGTGCCATTCTCTGGGCAAGCTTCCCGGTTTCAATCCGATCCGTGCCGGGCAATTTGTTGAATTCGGCGAGTTGGTTGTGGAACCTTATGCCACCCCCC
>CATMOP010000254.1 GCA_950072225.1 uncultured Nitrospina sp. | reverse complement strand
CCTCGCCATAATATCCCCCTTACCAAATGGTTTTTATGAGTTTAACATTTGGACTACTTTTCGGGGGTCGGGTCAGACTGTCCATGCCTTTGGGGGACATATTGACACGGCCTTCGGCCGCGGCTGTGCCAACAAAGAATATTTTCTGCTTTTCAATAAATTCCCGCAATTTTCCATCCAGTTCCTTATAGAACTTACTCAAAGTTTTATGAACCCCCTTCTATCTATAATTGTTGTAATATTAGAATAACTTATTTAGCTGATAAAACGGCTGTAGGTATACTAAAAAAGCATGCTTAAAATCAATGAGATTTATGCCAGCATTCAGGGGGAATCGTCTCACACGGGCCTGCCTTGTATTTTTATCCGGTTGACAGGATGCAACTTGCGCTGTTCGTGGTGCGACACCGCCTATGCTTTTTATGCAGGGAATGACCTTACCATTGAGGAAACCCTGCAAAAGGTCGATACCTTCGGACTGCCGCTGGTCGAAATCACCGGCGGGGAGCCTTTACTGCAAGAGGATGTTTATCCGCTTATGGAGGCGCTCTTGAAAAAGGGATACCGGGTCATGTTGGAAACAAGTGGTGCGCTCCCGATTGACAAAGTGCCGCAAAGAGTTATAAAAATTCTCGATATAAAATGCCCCGGTAGCGGTGAGGAAAAAAAGAATCACCTTGAAAACCTGAAACTCCTTTCCCCGCATGATGAAGTTAAGTTCGTCCTTCTTGATCGCGCCGACTATGAATGGAGCCGTGACCTGTTGCGGAAATACGATCTGGCCCCATCTACACAAGTATTGTTTTCACCGGTTTATGACAAGCTCAATTTGAAAGACCTCTCGCAATGGATTCTTAAAGACCGGCTAGCAGTACGCCTGCAAACGCAACTCCACAAAGTTATCTGGAGTAAAGACGCGATTGGTGTCTAACTCGTCGCATGTGGCTCGACCCCAACACCCCAATGACCCCCCGCATCTCCACCAAAATTCTGCAAAAAAAATTGCTGAACTGGTATGGAGACGAAAAAAGAGAGATGCCCTGGCGCAATAACCGCGACCCCTATCGCATTCTGGTCTCGGAGTTCATGTTGCAACAGACCCAGGTAAAAACGGTTATTCCTTATTTTAAACGGTGGATAAAATCGTTCCCCACCTTGCAAAAGCTGGCGCAGGCCCGGGAGTCCACCGTTTTAAAACATTGGGAGGGGCTAGGCTATTATTCCCGCGCCCAGAACTTGAGAAAGGCCGCGCAAAAAATCCAGCAGGACTATTCGGGGAAGGTTCCGGAATCCATGAATGAAATCATGAAACTGCCCGGGGTCGGCCGTTATACAGCAGGGGCCGTTCTAAGTATTGCCTTCGGCCAAAAAGTTCCCGTACTTGATGGCAATGTTAAAAGGGTTTTGTCGCGGCTTTTTCTGCTCAAGGAAAACGGGGGGACACGCAAATCAGAAAATATATTATGGGAAACCATGCAACACCTTCTTCCTGAAACGGGAGCCGGCAATTTCAATCAGGCTTTCATGGAGCTGGGCGCCACAGTCTGCCTGCCCAAAAATCCCCTTTGTCTGCTCTGTCCCCTGAAGCGAAACTGCCAGGCGCAGAAATCCGGCAAACAGAACCTTTATCCACCTCCCAAGCAGGCGGCTCCCTCTACAAAAATTTCAGTCAGCGCCGGTGTCCTCTTCCGGCGCAATAAGATCTATATTCAAAAGAGAAAAACAGGGGGATTGATGGGCGGATTGTGGGAGTTTCCCGGCGGAAAATTCAAGCCCGGCGAATCGCCCGAGCAATGCCTGCATCGTGAAATCAAAGAAGAGTTGGGAGTGACAATACAAATCGATGAAAAACTGATGACAGTCAAGCACAGCTATACCCGCTTCAGGGTAACCCTGCATGTTTTCCTTTGCCGAGTCCGCTCGGGCCGGGTTTCACCAACCCAGTGCGAGGAGTGGAGCTGGGTGAAGACGGAAGAACTGGACAGGTATCCCTTTCCAGCCGCAAATGTTAAAATCATAAAGAGCCTGACCACTAGGCGTGGGGCCTGTGTGCAATAACTTCTGATGGTGAGCAAAGAGTTGTCCCGGCACAATCAAGCCCTTGCCCAGTCGCATTCCCTTCTAAAAGGTAAAACTATGACCACCGGAATCCGAGCCATTGTTATTGGCATGATTGCCAATTTACTGCTTTCCCTTTTTAAATTTGTTGGTGGCATACTGGGAAACAGCGTAGCTCTGGTGGCAGATGCCATCCACTCCCTTTCCGATCTGGTGACAGACATTATTGTCCTGTTCACTCACCGAATCGGGAAAATACCACAGGACAAAGATCATCCCTATGGGCATGGGCGGGCGGAGACAATTGGAGCCACCGTCATAGGCCTGCTAATTATCATGACCGGCATAGGTGTCGCCTATGAAACCTGGGAGACGATCGCTGAAGACAACAGGCAGGCACCAGGTTTGCTGGCGGCCAGTGCCGCTCTTCTTTCCATTCTCATCAATGAAGGACTTTTTCATTATACTCGCCGCGTGGGTGAGGCAACCAAAAGCCCCTCTTTAATTGCCAACGCCTGGCATCACAGGGCCGATGCCATTTCATCTATCGCCGCGCTGATCGGAATTGTCGGAGCCTGGCAGGGATTTGCTTTCATGGACCCCTTGGCAGGAGCCGTGGTCGGTTGCCTGATCGTGAAAGTCGGCATCGACATAACCCGGCAAGGAGTACGGGACTTGATGGACACGGCGCTCAGCGATGAGCACACCAAAAAAATCCATGCCATTTTAAGTGAAATCCCCGAGGTTCTTCATTTTCATGATTTGCGCACCCGTGTCATTGGTGGAGAGTTCCTCATCGATGTGCACATCCTTGTCGACCCCGAAATGACGGTCACTGAAGGCCACCGGATCGCGGAAACCGCACGGCGCAACCTCATCAATGCCATGCACAATATTCAGGATGTGCTGGTTCATGTCGATGGCGAACACGATGCGGAAGTCGAGGCCATCTACCCCGTTACAAGAAAAGAGTTGATGGAAATTGCACGGCCATTAATTTTAGAACTGGCTGGAAATATCTCACAACCCGAAATTCGGGTACATCATATCAAGGGAAAGAATATGGTGGATGTTTTTATAAAAATCAACTCGAACCAAAGCATGGAAGACTCTCGTGCCCTGGTCGCAAATGTCAAATCCAAGCTTGAGACCGCTCCCCAAATTGACCGGGCCCGGGTGTTTCTGGATCTCGCCCCTTAGTACCCCTTCGGGGCATGCGTGATGTCCTTTTCCTAAACTTTCATGCCCAACAAGGGTAAAGGCAAGTGAAGCGGGATATCACGCAGGGGAGGCAGATAGCAAGGACTAATTAGGCCGAGATAATTTTTGGAGGCAGACGTGATATTCGACCATTGCCTTCATGCCCCAAATTGGGTAGAAGGGTTAAAAAGCTATTGCTAGTTACCCCCGGAGGTTCTCCGGGCGCCTAGCGGCGGCGGGCAATTTTTTTCAATGTATCTCCCTCCCATACAAAGTCCATTCGAGGGCGCCCTTTATAGAGTCCTTTCTGAAAAACATAGCCATAAATCAAAGGAAGCGAGACACTGGGCTCGACAAACACCATGCTGTGTGTCGCCTCCTTATTTATTTTGCCCCACGACTGCGCTTCAGCCAACGTGCTCCCGCTCAACCCTCCCCAATGGGGAACATCGGTGGTCATCTGCAAAGCATATTTATGGCCGCCAGTATCTTTCCCAAAAA
>CATMOP010000253.1 GCA_950072225.1 uncultured Nitrospina sp. | reverse complement strand
CTCTCCCTGCCAACAAGAGAGTTATTCAGGGGATTTGCTTTGGGTCAAAGATTTTACATCTCTCAGAAAATCTTCGCTGGGATCGATATATTTCATTACAGAGCGATGGCTAACGGGATCGGTTTCCAGAGTATCGCAACGCAGAATTTCGGTGAGCATTTCATACTTTTTCATTCCCTTACTCTGATGCATGTCAAGGGCTACCAGACTTCCCGGGACCAGGGAATAGGCCATTTCCACGGATATCGCTTCCGAAGAGAGGTCAATGGTTTTACACTCGATCCATTCATCCATAATATGTACAAACACCGCAATATCTATCGATGAGCGTGGTGAGTTTCTTTTATTTTTTTCGCGATTCATAAAGTCCTAATCCACTCCCTGCAAAACCGAATGAGGGTCTAAATCCTTGCCTCCCACGCCCCTTGGCAGGGGGAGGCAAATAGCAATAGCTTATCAAGCCGAGAAAATTCTTTGCTCGCGCAGGTAATATTTAGCCCTAGTCTTCGTGCCCCAGTTATACCTTCTTCATTTAAATTCGTGCCCCGCATGGGGTGAAGGGGTAAAAAGTCATTGCACGCTGTACCCCTTCGGGGCAGGCGTGATGTCCTCTTCATTAACCTTCATGCCCTGCAAGGGTAAAAGCTGAGGAAGAATATCACCGCCCCACGCCTAGTGGTTTACCAAAACCTGATTCAAAAAACAAAAAGCCTTTGCCCAACTCAGGCTAAAGGCTTTTTGAACTGTCGGATTGGGAAAACCGCTAACTTCCCCCAACCCCTCCTTGACAGGAGGGGAGCCCACTCCCGTGGGGGGCAACTTGGCAATAACTCTTAAAGCCGAGACAACTCTTTGCTCACCAGCGAACGCTATTGCACGCTGGCCCCACGCCGAGTGGTGGTTAGCCTACGTAAACGCATTTGCTGGCGGGGGTGCGGGTGTCCATATTTTTTCCGCGTGAGGTGTGGTCATCAATTTCGGCAGCGCAACCGATCATCCTGCCAAACAGGAAAGTGGCGAAACTGGCTGACTCGATATCCTCTTCTTTTATCTTTCCGTCATTGAAGTCGGCCCAGACGATCTTGAGCAGGATAACGGCGATGACTGCATCAATATTCACGCAGTAAACATTTTTACTGACCTTGGCTTTGAACAGCGCCTCGACCAGGCTGTGGTAGAAATCGAGAAAAACGTTATGGATACCTTTCTTCTTAAAAAGATCCTGCACAAAAACTTCCCGAGGGTCGTAGTTAACATCTTTCCCCTTAAATATCGGGTGATTGATACAAGGTAGTTTTGCGTAATCGAGATTGCCAATGGCTTTCTGTTTCTTTTTATAGTCGGCATAGTTGTTCGCTACTTCCAGAGCCATAGCATCAAGATCAAATCCATGTTTGGCATCGGCGGCGCTTTTAAGACCTTTGCCTTTGAAGTTTTCCAGCAGGAAAGCTGCGGCTTCATAACCGTTTCCGCCATGGGCGAACCCGGTATGAGTGAGAAATCCGATAAAGGCTTTGTTCACCTGAACGCGTTGCGGTTGTTCCGGTCCATCAGCGCTGACCGCTCCTTTGCAACCCTGGGCCGAAATGGTGCCTGGTCCATTAGTGATAATGAGTCCGAGCAATACCTGGAACTCATAGAGCTCCGATTCAGAAGGCTGGCGGCCCAGAAGCGTAACAAAAGCTGTTTTAGTGAAACTGTAGTTGGGAATCAACTCTTCCAGCTTAACACCTGCAATGCTGTCTTCGCCGTGCCGGTCCGCCGGGGCAGAAACGCCAACGATAGTGCTGTAAATACGCGAATACCAGGGCAGACGTGTCAATGTACCAGTGGAAATCTTTTTGCCTCTCAATGCCGACCAAGCCAAAGTGGTCCACACAGCCGCGAACAACGCATCGGTAGAAAGTTTGCCGCCATTGGCTTTTGCATAATCCTGCACAAACTGGATAAAAACAGAATGACCGGCTTTATTGAGGCATGTGGCCAGTTTTTCTGCGCAAGGGTCTTCGCCGTCGGCAAGAAGCGCGTCTTTAAACTTACCGGCTTCTTTCAACTGCTCGGCATAATCGAACTTCTCGCGCGGATCGTTCATTTTGCTGAACTGGAATAATTCCAAAAGCGCCTGAGAAGCGTCCATGGCTTTTTGAACCATTTTTTTACCGCAGATCGCAACCGCCGATGACACCACAGTGTTCGGGGAATTGCCGTTTTCCCTTGCCGCTTGAGCGGCGGCCAGAGTGGGCTGACCATGCTGATTGACATACATGTTCAGCACGATGTTGGCTATCTTTTCACCATATTCACAGGTATAAACCCGGGTCAACGCGAACACCAGATTAGCTTCAAAGGTTTTTAGAGAAGCATCGAGAATCGAAGTATTATGGATTTTGGAAACCTGGGTTTTCGGGTCCATCATGGAAGCACCGCTGGCATCCTTGAGGGTCTCCCGGCGATACTGGGCACCGACCATTTTATCCAGAGCCTCAATCTGCTCGTTGTAAGGGCTCGCCGCTTCAACAACCGGAAGATCCAGTTCAGGCGGCAACGTCAGGCCCTGATTGTTGCCAAACCAGCATTTCAAGGCCAGGCTTCCTTTTGATTCAAAATCCGGCTTTTGTCCATTTAGCTCCATAACCTTGGTCACCGCTTCCGGGATATGGGCGATATTAGTTACCAGTGCGCCTTTTTTCGATAAAATCGGTTTTTGCGGGGTGTAGATACCATCCACGCCAAAATAGTCCATGAACCACTGTTCCTTGGCAAGGGCATCGTCTCCGGAACCAGCCAGTGACCCGGCATGACCACAGGCTTTAGTCAATCTCGCTTTCCAGCGACCCACCACACAGGCGACAAACGGTTTATCGGATTTAAGACCGTACTCATAATACCCGCCCGGCTCACTGTACAGAACCGCCACTTTTGAACGATCATCATTGTCAAAGGCATACAGGAACTCTTTTGCCCCATATTGAATATAAACGTCCTTGCCACTGGAAACGGAAGTGGTGGTGCCCCACCCTGCGGTGGTTAGATAAACTGCAATGGTGGTAGTGAAATTACCCGAATTGGAGAACAGGGCCACCGTTCCCTTGACCAGGGATTCTTCTGGTGCATTGCCCCCCAGCGCACCGCCGAGACGGATGTGATTCCAGGCATCCGCAAGCCCCAGGCAGTTGCCGCCAAACAGGTCAACGCCGTTGGCCTGACAAATGTTACGCATAATGCGGGAATCTTTGACCGACACCTTCTCGGTCAGGATGATAGCTTTTTTCAGATCCGGGTTTTCGCGCACCGCTTCGGCGATCCCATCTTTCACGCCGGAAGGCGGCAAATAGACCACCACGGTATTAAATTTATGACCCGCATCGAGTCCTTCTTTAATAGAATTGTAAACGGGAATCTTTCCTGATTTGGTTGCCAGGGATTTACCGGATTTACCCGGTCCGGTACCAAACACAATATTGCCACCCGAATAATCGTTGCTGACGGGGGTAACTCCTGAGCTTTCTTTGCCCAGAATATTCAAGACCACTACCCTGTCTTCTTTGACTGCCAGTTCAGACAAGGAGTTAATGCCACAGTAAAAGGGGAAATCTCCCACACCTTGCTTATGCATTCAAACCTCCAAAACGGAAAACGGTTTTGCGGCGAACCGCCGCCGGTAATGAATAATGTATTTATTTTTCGGGCAAACATCTTCTCGGCCCGTGATATTCCTCCTCAGCCTTCATGGCCCGGAGGGGTACAACGAGCCAAAGCCAT
>CATMOP010000252.1 GCA_950072225.1 uncultured Nitrospina sp. | reverse complement strand
CAGGGAACGGATGTAGGCAGCGGCATCGTTGACCACCTTCTGCTCCATGGTTTTCGCTTGCCCGCCTTCCCCTCCCCCACCCATCAAATTTACCGGATGGGCGGCACCAATATTAGTGCCCGGTGCCATGGCGGCAATATGGGAAGCTATGGTGATGAAGGTTCCCGCTGAGGCGGCTCGTGATCCGCTCGGCGCAACAAATGAAGCTACTGGAACCTGGGAACCCTGGATTTTCTTGATGATCTGTCGCATGGATGTGTCCAATCCACCGGGAGTGTCCATATACAGAACAATCAATGCTTCCTGATCGGTGTTGGCCTGGCTAATTTCATGAGAAACATATTCGGCGACTGCGGGATTGATCGAGCCTGAAATTTTAACAACGACCACAAGGTCCTTAGAGTGCGCGGGTGAGACGGCCAGAAACCAAATCAGAAACAGGAAACCAATTTGTTTATTCATCAGGATAACCTGCGAAAAGTGTCGGAAATTTTCCGTCTATGCTTGGTATTATTGTTCCACAGGGAAATAAATAAAGCAAACCCCGCGACCAGACGGGGACTGATTTCACGTTACCGTTGCTCCGTTTAATGGTAAACTGTCCCTCTAGCGAGGGAGGGCAACTGGCAATGACTCGTCAAGCCGAAATAACCTGTTGCTGTTCATTCATGCTATTGCTAGTTGCCACCGGCGGTTCGCCGACCACGCCAAGTGGTTTCAACTTCAGGAAGGTTTCATGGATTATAAAACCATATTCATTGTTGATCCCATAAGGAACGAGCGCATTCCATTGGCGAAATTTCTCAGTGAAGAGATTTTCACCATCATGACATTCATCTCTCCCAACGACTGTTTCAAAAAACCCGATCTGATTCGTTGCGACCTGATGGTGTTTGTCCCGCGCAAGGACAAAAACGAGGTCAAACATCTGATGAATATAAAAAAGAAGTTTCGGCAAATCCCCTTGATCTTTCTTCTGACCGAAGATTTTCCGGATATCAATCTAACGGAAATTATGGCAAACGGGTTTTCCAACGTGTATAAAGCCGGCAATAACGAAAAGGTGCGCGAAATCATGCTGGGCCTTCTTGCCGAAGAGGGACTGCCCCCCAGGACCGAAGTTCCCCATCCCGTTCCCATTACCCAGGAAGTGCGGGATGCCATTTCACCGAGAACCGAATGAGCAACACTCCCCAAATTACCCACCCTGTTCAAACAGGACCTTTTAATATAGGCGGGCGGAATCCACTGGCATTGATTGCGGGCCCCTGCGTGATTGAATCGGAAAAAATCACCCGAGACATCGCCGAGAAACTCAAACGCGTTACAGAAGACCTGGGGGTGCCCTTCATTTTTAAAGCTTCCTACGACAAAGCCAACCGGTCATCCCTTCAATCGTTTCGCGGTCCGGGGCTAAAAGAGGGATTAAAAATCCTGCAAAAAATCAAGACAGATCTGGATCTTCCCGTTTTGTCCGATGTCCATAAGGAAGAGGAAGTTGAAGTAGCGGCGGAAGTGCTCGATGTTTTGCAGATCCCCGCTTTTCTTTGTCGACAAACGGATCTTCTGGTGAAAGCGGCTGGCACTGGCAAAACGATCAATGTTAAAAAAGGGCAGTTCATGGCTCCCTGGGATATGAAGAATGTCGTAAACAAACTTGAAGAAAGCGGCAATAAAAATATCCTCCTTACAGAGCGGGGGGTAACCTTTGGCTACAACAATCTGGTGGTGGATATGCGTTCCCTTGTTTTAATGCGGGACTATGGCTATCCGATAGTGTTCGATTCCACCCACAGCCTGCAACAACCCGGAGGCCAGGGCACAAAGAGTGGCGGGCAAAGGGAGATGATCCCCGATCTAGCCCGTGGAGCGGTAGCAGTAGGTTGCGATGCACTTTTCATGGAGACCCATCCTGATCCAGACCAGGCATTATCGGACGGACCCAATATGCTGAAACTCGACCTGCTACCCGAACTACTGGAACAATTAATCACCCTGGACCAAATCGTTCGCCCCTTAGTACCCCTTTCGGGGCATGAAGGCAAGTGAAGAGATATATCACGCAGGGGAGGCAGATAGTAAGAGCCCGTTAAGCCGAGAACATCGTTGCTAGCAGATATAGTCATTGCTCATTGGCCTCACGCCTAGTGAGGGAGGAAATCATGAAACGTTTTTTCATCACTTTCCTTGCGGGAATTTTTGTTTTTTTCCTTATCTCAGAGGCCAACCCTGAGGGCACCTGGGTTGAGCTTTCTCCCACTCCCGTCAAAAGGACCGAATCCTCTTCCGCACTCATTGGCGATAAAATATATGTATTGGGAGGGTTCACCCCAAAAGGGATTTCCAACAAAGTGGATGTCTGGCACCCGGAATCTGCCACCTGGAGCCGAATTATTCCCCTTCCCCGCAATCTGCACCATACAACCGCTTCTGTGGTAGATGGCAAACTGTATGTCATTGGCGGGTTTGATTCCGGTACATGGAGACCCGTTGATATCAACTACGAGTATGACCCGGAAGTCCAGCGTTGGACTACGAAGGCCCCCATGCCCACCTCCCGCGGGGCGCATTCCGCTGGAGTGATTGACGGAAAAATTCACCTGGTCGGAGGCGCACACCGAAAACTGATACGCCTGGTCAACACCCCTGCCCATGAAGTTTACGATCCTAAAACAAATACATGGGAGACCTTTGCCCCCATGCCCACCGCGCGTGACCATCTTGCCGTTTCCGTAACAGGCGGAAAACTTTTCGCCATTGGAGGAAGGGTGGACGTCGACTACAACAATAATCTGGATGTCAACGAATCCTATGATGCCAAAACGGGTAAGTGGCGCCGCCACGCCCCTCTTCCTACGGCACGGAGCGGCATCACCTCCCAGGTTCTAAATGGGTTGATCCATGTCTTTGGAGGGGAATCAGGACGAGGAACCTTTGTTGAAAATGAAGCGTATGACCCAGCAACAGATAAATGGAAAACCTTTAAACCCATGCCTTCAGGACGGCATGGGTTGGCATCTGCTTTGTGGAATGACGAAATCCATATTCTGACAGGAGGACCCAGACCAGGTGGAGGTGGAAGCAACACCCACTTTGTTTTCAAACTGGATTGATTTTTGCGAGAACCATTACATAAAAAAAGGGGGGGTGGCTCCCTTGGTAGGGAGCCGGAGAGAAAAACTAGTTAGCCATCGATTTGGCACGCCACGGATTGGGTCACTTGGAGGTAAACCCAATCCGTTGGAGGTGGCAGTGCCAGTTCGAATCTTCAATGATCTATACAGCAATCCTCATGCCATTTTGTTTTCTGACAGGCATAAAAACCCATAACTTATTTTAAACAAACATTTTTCTGATATTTTCCTGACAGTTCGCCGAGTCAAAGTTTCCCTCCCATTAGTGCAGTTTTGCCCTACCTTGCGTCAATTTTTGCCTGGTTTTCAGGAACATTATCCCCCATGAGAAATATCTTTGCTTAAGGCCTCTCTAAAAATTACTTTTAGCCATGAGCGGTCCTTATGAATTTTGGGCACGAATAGTAGCCCAAAAGACCAGCGAGTTGCCTTAGAGAAAATTATCGAATAAAAAGAGCCCTATATAAATATCCCCTTAAAAATAAAACCTGTGGCAAAGTAGATAGGATGGATTGAAAATAATTTTTGAGGAAAATCGTATGTTACTGGATGTAGAAAAATTATTTCCAGCAGAGTCAATGACAATAATGATTGTCGATTATACCAAGGATAATATTGATATTCTGAAAAAA
>CATMOP010000251.1 GCA_950072225.1 uncultured Nitrospina sp. | reverse complement strand
CTTGCCGATCCCGGTGATCTTGCCAGTGCCTTGGATGTGGTCGACTTTGTTCTTGCGCAACAGGAAGCCGACACCCCTGGTGTTGCGGTCCACCACCTGCCTGCTGCGTTCCACGGCGACCGAGTAGTCCGCTTCAAAATTGTCGAATTTGAGGCCAAATTCCTCGGCCCGGCGCATCAACGCCATGATATCGGATGAACGCAGGATCGTTTTGGTGGGCATACATCCCCTCAGAATACACAAGCCTCCCAAAGGGCCGGGGTCGATGATAGCCACTCGGGCTCCCAGTGCCTGGGCAGTAGAAGCCGAGGCATAACCTGCCGAACCTCCCCCAATAACCGCAACATCAAAATCCATCGCCACCAACCTCAGAGAGTTTGGCAGTCTTCAGGGGTCAGGTCGAATTCCCTGCCACATTCCTGAATGAGGTCCCGGGCATTCTTTTCCATAAACTCCTCGCCCGTCTGCTTGAAAAGGTCCGCGGCCCTGACTAGGTGATGAATGGCTTCCTTGCCGGATTTGATGCCATAATACAGCATGGCTATGTTGCTATGGGCTCGGCCGAAATCCGGGTTGATGCGAAGGGCTTCTTTATAATGTTTGAAGGCTTCCTCCGTCTCGCCGATAAAATTGCTGACCACAGCCAGGCTGTAGTGAACCATAGGAGCCTCTGGCTTTAAGCGCAGAGCCTCGCGAAAGGACTTGCTAGCCTCCAGATTCATACGGAGCTTGCCATAACGTATACCAATATTAAAGTGGGCCAGGAAATGGTCCGGGTCCAGTTCAATGGCTTTTTTATAAGATTCGAAAGTCCTGCGGTCATCGCCCAATTTGCTGAATGCCAGGCCATCCTGGAAGTGTTGCTCCGCAGTTTTTTCCGCTTGCTGTTGTGAAGACATAAATTTCCTCTATCTTTCTACTGAATGTAATGGATTAACGACATAATTGAAAATGGATTGATACTTATGCTACCTTATTGCCCCCTAGTAATGCAACCACCCCTTGGCAGGGGAGGCAACTGGCAAGGGCTTGTTTGAGTCGAGAAAAATCATTGCTCGCCTGAGCAAGCGATTACACACTAATTTTGTTTTTTTAGGAAAAGTTGTATGGCAATAGAAGCAGGAACTGAAGAGGAAAGGCTCATGCTGGGCCAGTGGATCAAAAGAGGCCAGAAGCTCATTGTGGGGACTTCTGCATTGGGCGACTCCTATTTGGATCCCAATGTCAAAAGGGAGGAAGACATCGAGAAAAAATCGGAAGATTATGTAACGCTTGACCACAAGGTCGCCGCAGACCTCCCCCATTTGAAAGGCAGATTCCGCTGGGACCTGGAAAAATATTATCGCGACCGTTTCGGTCCTTATCTGCCCCAGGATTGATTGAATTCATGTCTCGACTCAAAATTTCGGAAATGGGTGATGCCCCGCAGGAAGGAACCGGGAAACAAATTCACTTTAAACACGAATACACGCAGATCGAATACGATCTTGCTCTTTTCCAGGTCGAAGGTAAATTTTACTGCATTACAGACCTGTGCCTTACTTGCGGAGGTAGCCTGGGAAAAGGTGCATTGAGAGGATTTTTCGCCTTTTGCAGTAAGGAAGAATGCGGATGGAATATTAAAAAAGGATTTTGCAAGTTCAACCGCTCAGAAACTACCCCCCGCTATAAGGTTGTCGTTGATTCAGACGGCCTCTATATCGAAATCTAACCACCAGGCGTGGGGCTGATATCCCCTTCCGCAACCTACTTGCCCTGTTATATCCTCTTCATTAGCATTTATGCCCCGCAGGGGTAAGGATGAGGGGCAGCCAAATATGAATTCTTTTTAAGAGGTGCCTCATGAGCCTGGACTTAACCAAAAAAGTTATTACCGTGCGTCCCGGTCAATCTATTACGACCAAACAAAACCTTCCTTACTACGTTGGTATATCCACCGAAACTGCCGGGGCAATGGGACTGTCCATGAATCTGGTGGTGATTCCTCCGGGAGGGTCGCCCAAAGCGCATTACCATAAAGATTTTGAAACGGCGATTTATTTGCTGAAGGGAAGGGTTGAAACGCAATTTGGTGAGAACCTGAAAGAGTCGGTTATTAATGAGGAGGGGGATTTTATTTATATTCCCCCTGGGGTGCCGCATAAACCGGTGAATCTGTCTGACAGTGAGCTGGCTTTGGCCATTGTTTCGCGCAACGACCCCAACGAGCACGAGAATGTCGTACCTTATGATCAGTAGTTAGACCCGTCAGGAAGGATCTCAACAAGCAATGTGGGTCTTTTTAACAAGGGTGTCAGAGACTTCCTTTTTTGGATTAACCAGCATGTGTCAAAGTATCCATCAAATCGTAACCATTTCAAGGGCATGGACCTTTTTCCAGGTGTTGGATGTTTGACGTTTTTCGCGGCCGCTGGAATGCTTATAACCTCTTGAAAAATTTGACAGTTTTTTGGTTTTGTATATAATGACTTCATATTATGAAGATAAATCTCGACGCAGGTAGTTTTAGCATTATTGGTGAAAGCCCGCAGATCCGTGAGGTTTTGGACATTGTGGCACGGGTTGCAAGTTCTCAGAGCACGGTGATGATTTATGGAGAAAGCGGAACGGGAAAGGAGCTGATTGCCCGGGCTTTGCATTTAAATAGTCCGCGAAAGTCCAAACCCTTCATCGCTGTTAACTGTGCCGCTATTCCTCATGATTTGTTGGAAAGTGAATTATTTGGTTATGAAAAAGGTGCGTTCACAGGTGCAGTGAATGCCCGGGTTGGCCGGATAGAGTTGGCAAATCAGGGAACTATCTTTTTTGATGAAATTGGGGATATGCCACCGGCTTTGCAGGTGAAACTGCTCCGAGTTCTCGCGGAAAGGGAGATCGATCGTATTGGAAGCGTCAAGTCCACGCCGGTCGACATACGGGTGATTACTGCCACGCACCAGAATCTGGAAGTTGCTATCGAGGAAGGCCGTTTCCGGGAAGACCTGTATTATAGGCTCAACATCATTCCCCTCACTCTACCCCCTTTACGGGACCGAAAAACTGACATTCCTCTTTTGGTCGACCATTTTCTCAAGCAGTTCAATAATGGTGCGGGCAGTTCTAAAACCATCAGCGATGAAGTGATCAACGTATTGGTGAACTATTCCTGGCCAGGTAACATTCGTGAATTGGCGAATTTCGTGGAACGCATGGTGGTCCTTAGCATCGGTTCTGTCATCACCCCGAGGGATTTGCCGGATAAAGTTCTGGGCGAAGTCCCCAAAGAAAAATGGACACCTCTTGAAAAAGATTCTGAGCCGACAGGAAATCCGACTCAGATTCTGCAACAGTCGTTAAAGCAATCTTTCCATGTGGGAATTCCCGATGAGGGCATCAATCTGAAAAAGCTTGTGGAAGGTTTCGAGAAGGAACTCCTCATCGAAGCGCTGGAAAAAACCGGTTGGGTTAAAAATAAGGCAGCCACTCTGTTGAGCCTCAACCGTACCACCCTGGTAGAAAAACTCAAAAAACTAAAAAATGAACAGGTCCAAATGCCCGAAGGATTGAATAAAGAAGATGCTGCCTCATTCATGGCCGCTGCTTCTGCCGCAAAAAGAGAAGGCAAAAAGAAATTCACGTTTGGTGATCCTCCGAAAGAATATCCTGTTACGATTAAAGTGGATATTCCACTCAAAGGAGAACAAAAAGAAGGTGTTGAACTTAACGAGGGTGGAGATCAAATTTGGTTCAAAGGAATTGGAATGACTTTTGATGAATTTTCTTTAATTTT
>CATMOP010000250.1 GCA_950072225.1 uncultured Nitrospina sp. | reverse complement strand
TTCAAGGTGAACTGGAAAGGTGAATCAAGAAAATTTTTCCGCACGGAAAAAGAAATATGCTCCAGATTCAATGGAAGGGGGTCTTCAGGGGGACGATTGAAATAGTCCTGAAAATGTATGGCTCCGTCTTCCACCATGAGTTGGTTCATGAGACTGGCTTTTAAAATTTTGAACAGGTTGCTTTCGGCTGGCTGAGTGATCCACTTTTTCACATCTCCTAAACTAAACCGCCCCTCAGCATCACGGACCATCCTGAGAGATAACCCCTGGACAATGATTTTCTTGACCTCCACACGTTTATCTAATAACGGCAGCAACTTGACCACCACCCAAACACTGCGTGCCATCAGTTCCGGTTCTTCGGCACTTCTAGACCTGACCGCTACATCTTGTAGACGAATGCTGAGGCCGCGGACAATATCCATCTCCGCCTCACCGATTTTCACTTCCCTCCGGGTCAACTCCTCAAGCTTCTCTACGGCTAGCGTTTTGAATTCTCCCAAGTTGCGCAACTGGTAATAGGCCAGGGAAAAGACGGAGAAAACCGCGAGAATTAAAGTAAACAGGGAGTAGAAAATGATCCTTTTTCGGGAAATCGCCATATAAAGTTTATTGATTGCAGAAAAAGGTTAAAATAGCCCTCGCAGTTTTTTCGCGAGAAAAAAACTTTTCCGAGGAAATTGTAAAACCGGTGCGTAACCGCGCAAGGACAAACAATGGATTTCAGTCAGACAAATCCATTGTTTTCATAAAGCTATAGATCATTTAGGATCATTCGTCCAGAAAATTTCCGTACCACCCCGGCACTCTTTTAGAACGAGTTCCCATTTTACCGACAATGAAACCTACGGAACAAACTCTAATTGTTGGAATTAATTCGGTTCGTGAAGCTCTTTTAGCCTCTAAACGCCGTTGTTACAAACTGATTGTGGAACAGGGAAAAACCCCTCCACGAATCCAGGCTGTGATCAAATTGGCCCGGGAAAAACAAATTCCTATCGAACCCCTGCCCAAGGCTGTATTCCAGAAAAAGTTCCATAACCAAGTTCACCAAGGCGTCGCTGGGTACTTTTCCATCATCGTCACTCTGGAATTGGAAAACCTAATCGAAATTGCATTTCAAAAAACTTCCCTGCCCACACTCGCCATTCTGGATGGAATTCAGGACCCACAAAACCTCGGAGCAATCATCCGATCAGCAGAAACCCTTGGCATTCAGGGACTGATTCTGCCCAAACACGGTACACCGGCCCTAAACGAAACCGTTGCTAAATGTTCCTCGGGAGCCATTGAACATTTGCCGATCACTTGGGTCACTAATTTAACACGCTGTATCGAACAACTGAAAGAAGCTGGATTCTGGATTGCGGGAGTCGTGCCCGATGGGGAAATACCATGCTACCAATACCAGTTCAATACTCCGTCGGCACTGGTTATTGGGGGAGAGGAAAAAGGCATTCGGCCTTTGCTGAAAAAATCCTGCGATGTCACACTCGTGATCCCCATGAAAGGCCAATTGGAATCCCTGAACGCGGCGTCAGCCAGTGCGGTTGTCTTTTATGAAAATTTACGTCAGAAAAAATTGCAGGAAGTAACCAAAAAGTAAAATCGGCACCCACCCTATAACACCTTAACGTAGGATAAAAAGGAATATGACGAAGCCTAAAGCCGGTTGTGGGATCGCATGCGGCGCAAAGCGGCTTTTCTTTTTTTCTTGGCTTCCTTTTGCTTTCGTTTTTTCTTTACGGAAGGTTTCTCGTAAAACCGGCGCCGCTTGAGTTCTTTCAGCAGGCCTTCCTTGGTCATTTGTCGTTTTAAGACTTTTAAGGCTTTTTCAACTTGATTTTGGTAAACTGTTACTATCAAAAACCTTTTCCTCCTACCCTGAGTTTTTAGCCGGGATGAACAACTATTTTTATGGCTCAAAATAACGATTCGCTAGCAAATTCCCAGCATTAATGCTTCCGTCACCCACGAAAAAGCCATCTTAATATGAAGCTTGCGATTATCAACAAAAACCCACATAAAGTCAATACCCCAAATTTATGAACCCCAATCCGGTCACCCAAACCATTCGGATCATCCTGGCAACCTTGTTTTTATTCTGGTTATTGTTTTTTTCCCAGAAGGGCCATTCTGAAGAATTTGCGGTGCCCAATCACGGGTCTCCTTACCTGGATCTGGGCAATCTGGATGTAGACCAAATCCTCCATCTTCCCACCGGAAGGGGTGTCACCCTGAATCAGATGATAGATTCCATTTCGGCCTCGCGTGTCATTTACATCGGGGAAACGCACGACAATATCGAAGCCCACAAAGTTCAGTTGCAAATCATCCAGCTTCTATCGGAAAAATATGAGGTAGCTATTGGACTGGAAATGTTCCGCCGCTCGGCCCAGAAGGAACTGGACCTCTGGAACCAAGGCCAACTTTCAAACACGGACTTTAAAAACCTCTTCCACACAAACTGGGGAGAAGGGTTTGGCCTCTACCAAGCAATATTTAACTTCGCCAAATCCCATAACCTGCAGTTGATCGGACTCAAACCTACCCGTGAGGTGGAAAACCATTTTCGCGCAGGGGACCCGGCTCCCGGCAACACGCTTTATCCGGAAATAGATGACACCGACCCCTATCACCGGGCTTTCGCCCTGTCCGCTTTCGGCGGCCACCGGGGTACCGCAAAAGCGTTGGAAAAACCTTATAGGATGTTACTTTTGTGGGAAGAAACCATGGCCCAAACCGTGGCCGAATTTTTGCGCGATCCTATCAATACAGATAAAAAGCTGGTAGTGCTTGTGGGTGGGTTCCATATTCAATATGGATTCGGTATCCCCAAGCGTGCTTACCGAAGAATGCCACACAATTATTCCATCATTCAGCCCAGCATCACCAAAATCCCAGAAAACTTGAAAGATAGGGAAATGACCGTGGAAAAAGTCTCCATCCCTCTTTACGCCTCGGACTATGCCTGGAAAGTGGAATACCGAGTGCCCGGTCATAACAAAGTGAAACTGGGGGTGCGGCTCGCCCAGGAAAAGGAAGGCGTGCGTATCAAATTCGTAGCAGAAAAATCCAACGCCCAAAACGCTGGAATGAAATCCGGAGACCTTCTACTTAGCATGGACGGCACGACCCTTGCCGGAGTGGACGATGTTTTAGAAATTTTGGGGGAGAAAAATTTTGATGACCGGTCCACCTTCCAGCTTCGACGTAAAAACAAAATACTTAAGGTTGAAGTGGTGTTCAAACAACCAAAAAAATAACCAACGTGATACCCCATTCGGGGCATGCGTGATGTCCTCTTCATTTTCATTAACCTTCATGCCCTGCAAGGGTAAAGGCAAAGGAATAACATAACGCGCTGGACCCAGTGATGTCATCCTGATGAGCCTTTGGCGAAGAAGGATCTCGCTTTTTCTATGTGGTTCAACTTATGTAAAGGTTAATCATTACCACCGGGCGTGGCCCGGTCGGTGAGTTTCAAAAACACCGATTCCAAGTCTCCGTGCTGGTGTTCGGCCTGGGAACGCAACTGGTCCACCGTCCCCAATGCTATCATTTTTCCTTTTTGGATGATGCCCACCCTATGGCACATGGTCTCGGCCACACCCATGGAGTGAGTGGACATAAAAACAGTGGTGCCGTTTTCGCATAAATCCTGAAACAATTGTTTCACCTGGCGCGCACCCTTGGGATCGAGCCCAACCAAAGGCTCATCGACAATGATCACCTTGGGTTTATGAATCAGCGCTCCGGAAATGACGAGCTT
>CATMOP010000249.1 GCA_950072225.1 uncultured Nitrospina sp. | reverse complement strand
CTTGTTGCTCGTTGCCACCGGGTTCGCCGGCGCAATGGCTATTGACCCCATAAGGGAATTATACTATTCTTCCCCTGTTGTATAAGGTGATGTTTTTGGGAACCGGTAGGTTCTTCTTCATCAGGAATATTGTTTAAACATGTTTTAAGCCCCGAATACATGGGCCAAGGAGGGTTTGTGGAAAAAAGGGAGTGGAAAATGGGGAAAATATTGAAAATTCTGAGCTTGGTTTTGGTTTCCTTAGCCTTGGTCTTTGGAACCGGTATTGAGGTGGACGCTAAAAAGAAGAAAAAGAAAATTGAATTGACCGAAGCAGAAAATGCCATGTTTGACAAATGGGAAGTCAAACCCAAAAAACGGGCCAAGTCGGTCAAGATTATGAGGAAAAAACCTAAATTTGTTGGCGCTGTCAAATGTAACGGCAGTTGTCACGATCCTTATTACCAGGCTTGGGTAAAATCGCCCCATGGCGACACATTTAGTTTATTAAAACCAGGTGCTCGTAAGGAGGCCAAGGAACGGGTTAAACAGGACCCTGAAAAAGATTACACCACGACTCCCCTTTGTTTACGGTGCCATACAACAGGCTATGGTCAAAGAGGGGGATTCAAACCGGCAGGGAGCAAGAATAAAAAAGGTAAAGATACCAGTACTAAAATCGACCCGGAAGAGCCGAATAAGGAGCAGGTAGGTTGTGAAATGTGCCACTCGGTTGCCGGGGGTTCCCAATTCCGTGCCGTGATGAAAGCCTCGAAGGGGAATTTTGTCAAAGCAGAAACGGAACAATATGGTCAGCGATGGGATTATGCCAACGTCTGCACCCGGTGCCATACGCATAAAAACACTCCTTTTCTACCTGAGGTTCATGATAAGTATAAATTCAATTTTGAAGAAAGAAAGTTGAAAGTCCACCAGATTGCAGAGTACTGGAATGAGGACAACATGGACCAGAAGCTGGAGAAAAAGGATGATCGTGCCAAAGAAGTTGGCCAGACGGAGAAAACCCCGTTGGTGATCGAAGACTTCAAAATCAATGATAAGGGTAAAATTAAGTTTAAAAAAGGCACAAAGCCTTATAACAGCAAGAAAAAAATCTTTAACTATAAATAGTGATTTTCTCTGATCCCTAAACAAAAGGGTCTGGTCCCTTCAGGGCCAGGCCTTTTTTTGTTAAGCCAAACTTCCTATTTGCCGAAAAGTCTCTGATGACATCCAAAAATTTCAAAAAAAATATTCTGTGTATCGGAGCGGGTTATGTAGGAGGACCGACCATGACCATCATTGCCAGTAAATGCCCCGATTATAAGGTGACGGTTGTTGACATTTCCGAGGAAAGAATCAATGCCTGGAACTCTGACAAACTCCCTATTTTTGAACCGGGATTGCTGGAACGAGTGCTTAAGGCCCGTGGCAAAAACCTGTTTTTCTCTACAGAGATTGACCGCTGTATCGATGAGGCAGATATCATTTTTGTTTCGGTCAATACCCCCACAAAAATGTTTGGTGAAGGGGCTGGAAAAGCCGTGGATCTGCAATTTATTGAACAAACGGCAAGACGTATAAAGGAAAATGCCAAATCCAACAAAATCGTTGTAGAAAAAAGCACCATTCCTGTCCGTGCCGCGGAAACTTTGGCAAAAATTCTTCATTCCGGTAATAATTCTGTCCAGTTTGAAATTTTATCCAATCCAGAGTTCATGGCCGAGGGGACAGGTGTCAGGGATATGGAAGCGCCGGACCGTATTCTGATTGGTTCAATGGATACTCCTTCTGGGCTTGCGGCACGTAATATTTTGATGGATGTTTATCTCCATTGGGTTCCAAAGGAACGCTTGATCACTACCAACCTCTGGAGTAGTGAACTCTCAAAACTGGTGTCCAATGCTTTTCTTGCCCAGCGGATTTCTTCCATCAACACGATTGCTTCGATATGTGAGGTGACGGGGGCTGATGTGACTGAGGTTTCTCGTGCTGTTGGGATGGATTCACGCATCGGTTCAAAATTTTTAAATGCGGGGCCGGGGTTTGGCGGGTCCTGTTTTCGTAAGGATATTTTGAACCTGGTATACCTGTGTGAATATTACCAGTTGAATGAAATTGCCGCTTTCTGGGAGCAGGTGGTTTCCCTTAATGATTACCAAATGGAAAGATTTGTGAAACGGATTTTGCAGGCCATGTTCAATACGCTGGTTGGAAAGAAGCTGGCGATTTTTGGTTTCGCTTTTAAACCGGATACAGGGGATACCCGGGATGCGCCGGCGATTTATATTTGCAAGCGTCTTCTTGAGGAAAAAGCCTTCTTGAATATTACTGATCCCCATGCGTTGAACAATGCCAGGAAAGATCTTCAGGATATCGAAGAGGGGGTGGACTTTATTGAAGATCCCTATCAAGCTGTTGAGGGAGCGCATGGAATTGCATTAATCACCGAATGGGCCTCATACAAGAAACTGGACTACCAGAAAATTTTTGATAAGATGGAAAAACCGGCTTTTATTTTTGATGGCAGGAATCATCTGGATCATAAGGCTCTCTATGAAATAGGCTTTAATGTATATCCCATAGGAAAACCTGCTTTGAAGCATTTATAATTATCCCGCCTTGAATAAACGGGATAATTCCCGTTTAACCCCGTGAATTGCCGAAAATGAAAAATTCCAAGTATTTGGTTTTTTCCCTTTTATGGGCTCTGTCCCTGAGTGCCTGCAAGCTCGACTTGTCCTCAAGGATCAATGTTGGGGATTTAAACCGAGTTGCCTTGAGTCAGGAAAGCGGGGTGGTGGGTAGGGGAACCATCAAGCTGGAAGTTGGCTCCATGGATCATTGCCAGAATGAAAGCCAGTTTTTTGCTTCGGTTCTTGAGAGCCATTTTCAGGGCTTCAAAATTCTGCCATGTGAACAGATGGGAATGGAATCTTATTTTGTTGCAGGGTTTCAAATTCCGATTTTGCCTTCTGGAAAAGACTGGCCTGAAAAATTAACAGTCTGATTTTCATTAAAGCGGCTCGCTCCAGCCAGATTGGCGGGGTGGATGTGGATTTACTGCTTAATCCAGCGCGTTTTAGAACGATCAATAAGGCTATTGAAGCTAAATACTTTCAAAAATTCGATTTTGCCCGCTCCCGCATAGCCATTCAACTGAAAAACGATCAATTGACCTATCATGATGTTTTAGCATCGGATGTGTTCGCGGATGGACGCCCTATTGTTGGACTCAAAGCATTTGGTTTGAAGCCGGGAGCCCATCTTAAAATTGAACTTTCTGATGTTCAACGGGAGTTCTTTTCTCTTTATTCTCATGTCCCGTTATTCAAGCTGATTCTCAGCATCTGAAATATATCAAAACGGATTGTCTGTGAGGTCATGGCAAATTGTGCAGGTTCCCATAGGACGGTGCGGCATGATAGGGATTTTTTCTATTGCTTGAATATGACATTCCATGCAGTCTTTTGCCGGAGTGGTGACCTGATGGTATTCTGATTTTTTAAAATCCGGTGCAGCGCTCATAAATGAATAGCTCAAGCTACCAATTACGCCAACCCCGATCAGGGACATAAACCTGTAAAAATTTCTTGTTCCGGTAGATTTTTTTGCCAAAATAATTCTGCCTAGGGTTATAAAAAATTTAGGGGATATTTAAAGGGCCAATCTAATAACTCGATCTCTGGCGCCAGCCCTCTATATTTCTAGCTTGCCAGCGAAAGCTCTGCTCATTGAGTCCAGTGAGTTGTACTTATCGTTTGCCTTCATGCCCCGAATGGGGTATCACGCTGGTTAAGTGTGGG
>CATMOP010000248.1 GCA_950072225.1 uncultured Nitrospina sp. | reverse complement strand
CCTCCGGCACCACCCTCTCACGAGGGAGCTTGTACCATTATTAACTTTATAACCCGAAGTGTGTGTGGTGCAATTGGAATGTTATGCAAGGCCTACCCATTTTGCTAGGCTCTGACCGTGTATCTGGAACCCTTTTTAGACAAAAATCAATGAGCGATTCTCATAGCCCACAAGCAAAAGCTTACTGGAAAGCAAATATTCGCATTGTCCTCTCACTTTTATCAATATGGTTTGTGGTTTCTTTCGGAATGGCAATCCTGTTTGTCGATGTTTTGGATAATATCCGTTTCTTTGGATTTAAATTTGGTTTCTGGATGGCGCAACAAGGCTCCATTTTTTGTTTCGTCATCCTTATTTTTGTCTATGTCTATAAGATGAATAAACTCGATCATAAATATGGTGTGGACGAGGACCGGGATCATTTTGCGCCCGATAACACTTATTACGACAATAAAGGATCTCAAAAATAAACCCTTTATGGACGTTCAAACACTAACTTTTATTTTTGTTGGAGCAACATTCGCACTTTATATTGGGATCGCTATCTGGGCGCGAGCTGGAAATACGGACGATTTTTATGTCGCCGGGGGAGGTGTTCCACCCCTTGCCAATGGCATGGCAACGGCGGCCGATTGGATGTCTGCCGCTTCATTCATTTCCATGGCAGGTATTATATCTTTTACCGGACGTGATGGAGCCGTTTATCTTATGGGATGGACAGGAGGATATGTCCTGCTCGCATTGCTCCTTGCACCTTATCTTCGCAAGTTCGGCAAATACACGGTTCCCGATTTTGTCGGCGATCGTTATTATTCCAACATCGCCCGGTTGGTCGCCATCGTGTGTGTATTATTTGTTTCATTTACTTACGTAGCAGGTCAAATGCGGGGAGTGGGAATCGTTTTTTCCCGTTTTCTGGAAGTTGAAATCACCACAGGTGTTTTCATCGGCATGGCCATTGTCTTCTTTTATGCAGTGCTTGGCGGCATGAAAGGAATCACCTATACCCAGGTGGCACAGTATTGTGTTTTGATTTTCGCTTTTTTGGTTCCTGCCATCTTCATATCCATGAAGATGACAGGAAACCCTGTCCCACAATTGGGATTCGGCAGTACTCTGGCAGACGGTTCCAATACATATCTTCTCGACAAGCTCGATCAATTGTCTGTTGAGCTTGGATTTGCAGCTTATACGGCCGGAAAAAAATCCACTATCGATGTGTTTTTCATCACGGCTGCTCTGATGGTTGGTACCGCGGGACTCCCCCATGTCATTGTAAGGTTTTTCACAGTTCCAAAAGTTCGCGATGCTCGTATTTCGGCAGGGTATGCCTTGATGTTTATCGCGTTGTTATATACAACCGCTCCAGCTTTGGCCTCTTTTGCCAGGGTCAACCTTATTAACACCGTCCACAATGCAGAATATAAAACAACTCCGTCATGGTTTAAGAACTGGGAAAATACCAACCTAATAGCATGGGTCGATAAAAATCAGGATGGGAAAATTCAGTATTCTGCGGGAAAAGCGTTCAAAGGGAAACCTCAGTTTTTGGAGGAACGGGGTTTTGAAAGGGAAAGAAAAATTTCGAATCCACTTACCAACAACCGCAATGAACTCTATATCGACCGCGACATCATGGTTCTGGCAAATCCGGAAATCGCCGACCTGCCAAATTGGGTAATAGCTTTGGTCGCCGCAGGAGGGCTTGCCGCCGCACTTTCCACCGCAGCTGGATTACTGCTTGTCATATCTACTTCTATCTCTCACGACCTTTTAAAAAAGATGTTCTTGAAGAATATTACCGACAAACAGGAACTGTTTTTTGCCCGAATGTCAGCGGCACTGGCTATCGTCATCGCCGGTTACTTTGGCATTCATCCCCCCGGATTCGTCGCACAAGTGGTAGCATTCGCCTTCGGCCTTGCGGCTTCGTCATTTTTCCCGGTTATTTTGATGGGGATTTTTTCGAAACGCATGAACAAAGAAGGTGCTATTACCGGAATGATAACCGGGCTCACCTTCACAGCCGGCTATATCATCTATTTTAAATTCATCAATCCGTCTGCCAACTCTGCAGAAAATTGGTGGTTTGGAATTTCACCAGAAGGGATCGGAACTTTGGGAATGTTATTTAATTTTATTGTTTCAAGCCTGGTCAGCCGATTCACTGCCCCACCCCCAGATGAAATTCAGGATATGGTGGACGACATAAGAATTCCCCAGGGCGCCGGAGCTTCCTATCACCATTTAAAAGTTAATTAAAGCTATTGCCGTCATACGCCTGTGGGGCACTAAAGCATAGGAAGAATACTACGCCTGCGGCGGTTCGCGGCTAAAGAACCTTGAACACCAGGAAGGTCATGTCATCGAATTGAGGGGCATCGCGGGTGAAAGTCTGTATGGCAACATCCACTTTTTCCAGAATTTCTTCCGGCATTCCGTTTGATTCAATAATTATAGATTGTAGCCTGTCCATGCCGAACTGTTCATTTTGATCATTCATTGGCTCTACCACTCCATCAGAATATAGGAAAACCACATCACCGGGAAAAAGCTGAACTTCTTCTTCTATATAGGAGGTATTTTCAACAATCCCTAAAGGGATTCCGCCTGCTTTCCCCGTCTCCAGGATTTCCCTGTCTCCCCTGCGGATCAGCATGGAATGGTGGCCCGCATTGCAGACTTTCAGCTTTTTACTCTTTACATCAAGCAACAGAAAAATAGCCGTGGCAAACATCCCCTTGCGGGACCGTCTAGCGGAAATATTATTCACCTTGGGGATTACATTCCCTGGCTGAGGATCCAGCATAGCGACATAGCGAAAGTCACTCATCAGTCTTGCCATGTATAAAGCCGCTGAAACCCCTTTGCCAGATACATCACCGAGAACTATTCCCAGCTTGTCCTTTTCAAGCTCTATGAAATCGTAAAAATCTCCTCCCACGAATTTTGTCGGGATTGTTTTAGCGGCAAACTTAAAACCGGAAGCATCAGGAGTCGCTTCCGGTAAAAACCCTTCCTGAACCAGAGTGGCCATTTTCACTTCGCTTTCGATCCGATTTTTTTCCTCAGTGATTTTTTTCAGTTCTTCCTCGGCCTTGCGTCTTTGTGTAATATCTCTGCCATAAATATTGATATAACCCGATTCGATAACGGGCATGAGCTCAAAGGTAAAAATTTTATCCTTATGCTCCACCTCCATTTCCTGATTTTTTTCCAGGTTCAAAGCTGTTTTGATCGGTCCATGAAATATACCGGGAAGGATATTGCCCGTCTTGATCTCCCAATCTTCCAAAACAGTGGCGGACGCCTTATTTTTGTAAAGAATATTCCTCGCTACTCCGGCACGAATTACGGGATTGGGGTTTTCGCCGGGGAGCTTGGAAATATCCTTGATCTGCTGGATATGCTTTTTAAGCGCCTGTTCCATGAAACGAAATGAACTGGCAAGTTTTCCCACCTCATCTGTAGAATTTATTTCCGGAATGGGGGTATCCATATTACCCGTTGCCATTTCTTCGGCGGCCTTAGACAACACACCCAAAGGCCGGGTAATGGACCGGGCAATAAATCAGATTGCCAGTAGCAATAGGGCCAACCCGGTGGCTGCAAAAATATGCAACTCTATCTCCAGCTTGTTGATACCCGCCAGCAGTTCTTTCTGCGGGAAAGTCACTCCCAGCGACCACCCGTTGGAAGGTAGAGGCGCGTAAAATAGCCAGGCGTCTTCACCCGTAAAAAGATGTTTTTTGGAAATGAAATTTGTCTCGCCGGTTATCATACTTTTTCCTG
>CATMOP010000247.1 GCA_950072225.1 uncultured Nitrospina sp. | reverse complement strand
ACCAGACCGCAAATGCAATAAAAATATTTCATAATTCTTTTATATAACGCAGGGTTATCCACTTATTATTAGTATAATAATTGAGGGGATAGCCCGCAAATTTTCCATTCCCATTTAACCCAACCTTGTTGTTCATGCATATCTTAAAGCAAGTTGACCGATTTCTGGAAAAAATTGAAGGCCACCTGATTGTCTTGATCCTGAGCCTCATGATTTTGCTTTCGTTTGGTCAAATGTTGCTGAGAAACCTTTTCAACATGGGAATTGTATGGGGAGACACTCTGCTTCGTCAATGGGTTCTCTGGGTGGGGTTTTTGGGAGCCTCCATGGCAGTGAGGCATGACAAACATATTTCCATTGAGGTTTTTGCCAATCCATCGTCCCTTTTTTGGAAACGAATGATAAAAGCATTTACAAGATTTTGCGCCGGCATAATCAGCGGTTTCCTGGCATGGTCGGCCTGGTCATTCGTACTGTTCGAAAAGGATTCAGAATCCATTCTTTTTTTGAATCTTCCTGTTTGGGTCTTCCAGACAATTCTGCCTTATAGCTTCCTGGTTATCGCAATTCGTTTTATTATAAGTGGGGCCGCTTTCGTTAAAAATGACTCCGGGCAACCACAATAATGATCGCCTTCGGCATCATTCTACTGGCCTTGCTGGGGGTTCCCCTGTTTGCAATTATTGGCCTCTCGGCCCTTCTCTCTTTTTACAATGCCGAAATAGATTCGGCGGCAATATTTGTTGAACTATACCGGGTAGCCAGCAATCCGACACTCATCGCCATTCCTCTATTTACCTTTTCCGGATTCATTCTCGCCCATGGCAAGACTCCAGAACGTTTAACACGAATCTCCCAGTCCATTTTGCGCGGTGCTCCCGGAGGTATTCCTCTGGCAATCTTGATGGCCTGCGCTTTTTTTACTGCCCTGACAGGAGCTTCCGGAGTGACGATCATCGCCCTGGGAGGTTTACTATATCCTCTGTTATTAAAAGAAAAATATGGCGAAAACTTTTCCTTGGGATTGATCACTTCATCAGGAAGTCTGGGCCTTTTATTTCCCCCTTCCCTGCCACTTATTTTATATGGCCTTGTCGCCCAGGTTAGTGTGGATAAGCTGTTTATTGCGGGCATTTTTCCAGGCCTTCTCATGATCCTGATTGTTTCCGCATTCGCTATCTCTCAAAGCCCCCAGTATCGACAAAGTATCAACTGGCCTGAAGCCAAATCAGCCCTGATAGAAGCTATTTGGGAACTACCCCTTCCCTTTATAGTATTAGGGGGGATTTATGGAGGATTCTTCACTGTTACCGAAGCCGCATCTGTAACCGTGGTCTATGTGATTCTGATTCAGGCCTTCATCTACAAAGATTTGGACATGATGCAAGATTTACCAGGCCTGATGAAAGAAAGCATGGTACTGGTAGGCACCATTCTCATCATTCTGGGAACCGCAATGGGTTTTACCAACTACCTGGTGGATGAACAAATACCCATGACCATACTGGAGACAATGAAACAATATATCCATGATCCCCTGACATTTTTAATGGTCTTAAATGTTTTCCTCTTGATCGTGGGTTGCACGATGGATATATTTTCTGCAATCATCGTGGTCGTCCCGCTTATTATCCCGATTGCACAAAGTTTTGATATCAATATGGTGCATCTTGGGATCATTTTCCTAACCAATCTAGAGATCGGTTATTCAACACCTCCAGTTGGGATCAATCTTTTTATTGCCAGCACCCGGTTTAACAAGCCCGTAATAAAACTATACAAAGCGGTTCTGCCATTTTTAGGGTTGCGGTTAATCGGGCTTATTTTAATAACTTATATACCAGGAATCAGCCTCTTCCTGATTGAATGGATTTCAGATTAACAACACCCGGATTCCTATTCTCCGGATTCAGAACCTATGTTATTCTTTCAAAAAGATTTTGTGTTTAAGGTCCCGCAAACGAATGTATTAATCTGAAATCCGATTATTGACATGAAAAAAAATTATTACCATAACCTATATAATGAAACGGTTTCTTACACCGTCTTCAAAAACCCTATCGGATTAACAGGTCTTGCGGCAACGAAAAATGGACTTATACGAATAGCAAACAAGGTTCCCAGTGAAAAAGCTTTTGAAAAACTTTTAGTTAAAAATCTAGGATTTCAAATCAAAAAAAATCCGAAATATTTCAGTATCCTCATTGAACAGTTTCAAAGCTACTTCAAAGGCGAACTGAGAGCCTTTAAATTCCCATTGGATTTGAGGCTGGGAACTCCTTTCCAAAAAAAAGTATGGGAAAGCCTTCTGACCATCCCTTATGGCGTTACCCGAAGCTATAAATGGTTAGCAAAATCCATAAACAACCCTAATTCAGCCAGAGCCGTGGGCAACGCAAACGGCCAAAACCCTCTTTCCATCGTTATCCCCTGCCACAGGGTAGTCCGTGAAAACGGCGAACTGGGAGGATACACTGGGGGCGTACAGATTAAGCGTTACCTTTTAGGCTTGGAAAAAACAAGTTAATGGCCCTCTATAAAACCCGAGCATTAGTAATCAAAAGCATTAACCTTTCTGAATCGGACAGGATCATCACTTTCATGACCGAGAACCAAGGCAAAGTTAAATGCGTTGCCAAGGGAGCCAGAAAAATTAAGAACCGATTCTGGGGGGCCTTAGAACCCATGTCCCTTATTCACCTGATATATTTTGGCAAGGAACACCAGAATCTTTTCCGCTTGAATCACTCAGACATTATTGAATCCTTTCAAACAATTCGTGATGACTTCAATAAACTTTATACAGGAGTCTATTTTCTGGACCTGATAGACTCAATGATTCTCGAAGGCCACCGGGAAAATAAAATTTTTACTCTGCTTTACCAGTCACTGGCGGCATTAAATCAACAGACCGAATTGGAACCCCTGCGTCGGCTTTTTGAAATCCGATTGCTTTCATTATCCGGCTATACACCACAACTTGAACATTGTGTTCTTTGCAAGAGTCTACCGGAAAACGGCATGATACCTTTCAGTTATGCCCACAACGGAATCCTATGCAATGCCTGCTCCAACAGGGCAAGAATAGACATAAAGTTCAGCACGGGGACAAGAAACTACATTAAAAAATTATTAGATGTAGAAATTAAAACCTGTGAACGGTTAAAATTTCCCAAATCCCAAACGGATGAAATTGAGAAGGTAACCCATCGCCTGATTCTTTCTCATTTAGGCCGTGAGTTGAAGTCTTATCCTTTTATTAAAAATATGGCAGAACTTGCCCGAAACTCGTAGGAAATCCGTCATGGAAAAAAAGCCGGTTCAAACATCCGCAGCCCCATCAGCAATAGGTCCCTATTCCCAGGCAATCCGTATTGGTGATTTTCTGTATACATCAGGCCAGATTGCCTTTAACCCGGATACCATGGAGATGATGAATGGTGAAATTGAGGAACAAACCGAACGGGTTCTAAAGAGTATAGAAGCCATTTTAAAAGCGGATGGCCTGAGCCTGGCCCATGTTATCAAAACAACGGTTTATTTGACGGATCTCGGTGAATTTTCCAGAATGAACCAGGTTTACGAGAAGTTTTTTGACAAAACCAAACCCGCCCGTGCCTGTGTGCAAGTTGCGGCATTACCTAAAGGTGCAAAAGTAGAAATTGACGCGATTGCCCACCACTAGGCGTGGGGCCAGTGAGCAATAGCTTATTACCGCTGACAGAAATGCTCTCGGCTGAAAGAGCCGTTGCTCATGCTTAAAACAATTCAACCCATACAGGCAAAATTATTGTG
>CATMOP010000246.1 GCA_950072225.1 uncultured Nitrospina sp. | reverse complement strand
CGAGCATTTTTGAAGTCATCTTGCGGAGATTGAATTTATTGGTCACAAACTGAATGGGAGCGAGCAGGGCGGTGAAGATTCCAGTTGGTATTTTGCCGATACCAGAAAAATCATGTTCCGTTTGTTCGGCTCGCCAGAGGATCTCTCCGGTCCGGGTGTCGACCATCTGTATGGAGATGCTGAGTTCTATGGAGGAATGCAAAATAAAGTAAGTGCGTTCCACTTTGTTAATTCGGCTGAATACAACGGCATCGACGCCCAGGATTTCGCCAAACTGCATGGGATTGATGGTCAGAAAACTTGCAGGATCGTTCAAATTGTTTTGCTTCAGCAGGCCGTCAACAATATATTTTTCCAGTAAATTAAATTTGGATTGCTTGAGGTTGGCATATAAACCGTGCCGAAACATATCCGCCATTTCCTTTTGTCCCAAATGGCTCGTTTCAATGGGCAGAATGGCCACGGTCTGATCTTCGGACAGGCTGTTCAGGTTGCCGGCTACCTTGGTCTGCAGGTCAGAGGCGCAGCCAGAAATCAGGATTGCAAAAAGAAACATCCCCAAGGGCCGGTACCATGCAAGAGCTGAACTATTTTTGGTAGTCAATGGCATTAGGATCATGGTCCGTTGGTGGATGAAGAATCAAATTGGGCCATGCCATTTTTATAGAACTTTTTTCCGATGAGGCCGTTTTTGCTTTTCAGGCTGCCAATTATCAGGGAACTGGTCACCTTATCGGAAGCTTTTATGGTGTAGCTTCCGGTGTAGAGTCCGGGCACGGTTTCCTTTAAGGGTATGTTTGACTTCCAGCTGCCAATATCGAAATACCCGGTTAGCCCGGGGTCGCCTTTCAGGCTCACATAGATCCGGTCGCTGGGCTTCAGTTTCAGGTCCGGTTTCAAGTTGGTTTCGATGTAGGTGATCTCAGGCAAGCGAATTTCCTCATTCCAACTGTCGGCGGGGTCCGGGATTTCCTTCATCATATTGACCGAAAATATCTCCGCTGTTTTGAAATAGGCCTGGTGTACTTTTACGTTTTCCATTTGATCTCGGATGATATCGACAATCGTTGGAGAAAGGATTCCTGAATAAATCATTTCTTTATGTTCAGTTTCCCAGAGAATATCTCCCGTTCTCAGATCGAGCATGTCAATTTTTGCATGGATGGAAGTTTCCGCGTGAATGCCGCCAGTGAAATTATTGGCCGCGAGAACACGGCCACGAATCACCGCGTCAACACCCAGAATTCTCCGAAGCTTTTCGGGACTCAATTCCAATATTTTGTTAGAGTCCGTAAGGCCCGCCCGGCTTAATTTTTGGTCAACGGTTTTCAGGGGCAGATCGACATAACCGAGATAACTGAAATAATTGTAGAAACAGGTTCGGAACAGTTCGTGGGGAGAAACTTCTTCGGGATCTGGCTCCTCAAGGGTAAAGGGCAAGATAGCCACGGATCGGGGTTGCATGTTTGAATTTGTGTAGCCCTGACGGATTTCCAAGTCAACAGTGCCGCACCCGGCAAGCAAAATACAAAAATATGCAATGCATGGTGTCAAGAATGGAAAAATACGGGAAGGACCCACGATTCTACGCCCCATGTAAATTATTGATAAATTTGGTCTTTATAGAAATTAAGGATTAATCTACTATATGAAATAACAATGATTTTGTCAATATTTTATAAAATTTGTTTAAATTTGATGAAGTTTTGGTCCGGGCCGTTTTTGCCCCATCATCAGTTCAACGGATTGTTTTGAGCCTTTTGTAATTTATCGGCTTTTTCCTCCTACTTATAAGGGAAGATTGACCTTTGACGGGAAAGGAATTGGCAGGAGGCTTGATTAGAAAAACCATATTTGCTAGAGTTGCTAAAAATGGCTGGTTGGAACTAACCGTGAGGATTTTTTGATGAACAGAAAAAATGTTTGGGCTTATATATTGTTTGTGGTTTCGTTGTTTTGGGTTTCTGGGCAGGTGTTTGCGCAATCGCAAATCACAGCGGATTTGAAGGGAACCATCGATCAGGTTCTGGAAATTGTTTCCGATAAAGATCTCAAGAAAAATCCGACTTTAAGACGGGAAAAACTGCGTAATGTGATTGGCCTGCGTTTCAATTATAAGCAAATGGTGATGCGCTCTCTGGCC
Organism: uncultured Nitrospina sp.; assembly: GCA_950072225.1. GTDB lineage: Bacteria > Nitrospinota > Nitrospinia > Nitrospinales > VA-1 > LS-NOB. The sequence continues at coordinate 1,666 of CATMOP010000246.1, read as the reverse complement.
AAGAATTATAAGAACCGGAGCGAAAATGAGCGCAAAGAGTTCACCATGCTTTTTAAAAAACTACTTGAAAACTCCTACGCCAGCAAAATTGAGAACTATCGGAATGAGACCATTAACTATGTGGGCGAACAGATTAAGGGAAAATATGCTCTGGTCAAAACCCAGATTGTCCGCAAGGATGGTGTGATCGATGTTGATTACAAAATGCTCAAGGAAAATGGCCAGTGGCTGGTTTATGACTTTGTGATAGAAGGGGTCAGCCTGATCCGTAATTATCGCTCCCAGTTTTCTAAAATAATCAGTACCGAATCCTATGCGACCCTTGTCAGCAAACTGAGCAAAAAGGTCAAGGATTTTGAAGCCAAAAGCCTGGTGGAGGCAGAAAACCTCTGAAAGATTTGGGTAAGGTGTTCCGCGTCATTAAAAGCTCTGCTCCCACACGTATCGATTTGGCTGGAGGAACGCTTGATATCTGGCCTTTGCACCTGTTTTTTGATAGTCCCCCCACCCTCAACGCGGCAATTGATCTTTATGCCACGGTAGAAATTCTTCCCCGAAAAGATAAGCGGATACTCTTAACCTCAGGCGACTTGGGTTTGAGCTACAACTTTCCCTCGCTGAGCGCGGTTCCAGACAATCATCCTTTGGAACTTATTGTGCGTACGTTGAAGTTCTACCGGCCAAAATCGGGATTAGAAATATTTACAGATTGCCGGGCTCCACAAGGGTCGGGCATTGGTGGTTCCTCCGCTTTGAGCATTGCCCTGCATGGGGCTCTCAACAGGTTAACAGGTCGGGGTTACCGCAGGGCCGAGATGATAGAAATCGCCAAAAATATCGAGACCCAAGTCATTAAGGTTCCCGCAGGATGCCAGGATTATTATCCGGCAATGTATGGAGGAGTACGAAAAGTCCTGCCCGGAATCCGAAGAACCGAGACGCAAAAGTATGCCATAAGCCCTGCTGAACTGACCCGACATTTTGTCCTGTGTTATACAGGCAAGCCGAGAAATTCGGGGATCAATAATTGGAAGGTGATGAAAAAGGTCGTGGATGGCAATAGAACAGCGATCCGTCACCTGAAATCTATCCGGGATTGTGCAGTAGAAATGGAGCGAGCATTGAGCCGGGGACATCTTAAAAGTTTGGCCCCGATTTTTGCTCGGGAATGGAAAGCCCGCAAACAGTTGGCTCCTAATATCAGTACCCCCCAAATGGATCGGTTGATGCGTGCCGCGCAAAAAAAAGGCGCATTAGCTGGCAAGGTTTGCGGTGCAGGTGGCGGCGGATGCGTGGCCTTCATTGTGCCGCCAGCCAAAAAACAATCCGTAATGGAAGAGCTCACCTCAAAGGGAGGAAAAGTACTTCCCTTCCGTTTTGTCTCCCGTGGCCTCCGCTGCCAGGCGCCAGCGTGATGCTGGACTCCATGAGCAATAGTTTTTGCTGGAGAGCAAAAAGTTATCTCACCTCAAAGAGTCTTTGCTGTAATCTCTCCCAAGGAGTGGGGCGCAGGTACTGCGCACTATTTTTTACCGCTAGCAACTATGCTTTTGGCTAAACGGGATCATGCTCATTGGCCCTCCGCCGAGGAGCGGAGGGGTTTGAAGACAACGATCAAAAGAGGAAGAAGGGTAAGGGCGCCGATCAGGGCCACGACCATTGCCGT
>CATMOP010000245.1 GCA_950072225.1 uncultured Nitrospina sp. | reverse complement strand
GGTGTTGTTTTTAGAGACAATGGGGTTTCATTCCGACAAAGCGCGATCGCTTGGCGAAAAAGTGGAAGAGGTTTTGGAAAATGAATTCCTTTCTCCACTTAATCGGCTGGGTTTGGCTCCGCACGCCCCTTATTCCGTTTCTCCGGACCTGTTTCGATATCTTGGGCAACTTGCGCAGAAATACCATTGCCCGTTTTCCTGCCATGTCGCGGAAGTTCAGGATGAAGTGCGGTTTCTTGATGGCGGGGATGATTCACTGGCGAAACTGCTCAAAGAAAGGTCTGCCTGGGACCCCCAATGGCAAGCACCTGGAAAAACCCCTGTTCAATACCTGGATTCTCTTGATCTGTTGGATCGCCTCATCGCCATCCACTGCAATTTTGTTTCTGCCGACCTTGATGTGATGGCAGAGAAAAAAGTCAGCGCAGTATTTTGCCCCAATAGCACCAAGTGGTTTGGCCGGACAGAATTCATGCCAGTTCGCGCTTTGCTGAATCGAGGAGTAACTGTGGCCTTGGGAACCGATTCACTGGCCAGTAATGATTCCCTAAATTTCCTGGATGAGTTGCGTATGGCAGATGAACTTTTGCCTGATGTCAGCCGAAAAGAAATACTCGCCATGGCGACCTGTGCAGGTGGAGAAGCCTTGGGTTTGCAATGTGGCAAGCTGGCTTTAGGACAACAGGCTGATTTAATTGGATTTTGCGTTCCCCCTTCCTATTCAGGTTCCTGGTCAGATGTACCTTTTGAGTCCCATCGCCATGAAGTGGATTTTTATATGGTGGATGGGAAATCCATCCCCCTTTTTCACGGCGACCCGTCACATTAGACTCGCCGTTTTACCAATGGTTGACGGCGAATCGTGTTTTTCGTATAATCTATTGATATAAAAAGAATTATTTGATTTGGAGTCGCATGCCGGAATTGCTTAAAATCGTTGCGATTGTGGGAATGGTGTTTTTTCTTTCTGCCTGCGGGATCAAAGGTGGAAGCCAATCACCCCTGCGCTTCAAACACATAACCCCCGCTATGGAAATGGAAATGGAAATGCTCATCCAGGCGGGGTGCGACCAGGAATACGAATATTTTGACCGCGATATCGCAATGCTTTATTCGCTGATTCCCGGTGGTGGGCAATGGTATACGGGTGAAACTCGCAAAGCATGGATCTATTTGATGTCCTTTCCTTTGATAGTTCCCTATATTGTTTCCTTTCAGGATGCGCAGAATTCGGTCGACTATTATAATTTTCGTTATACGGCCCATTTTTGCAAAAACAAGCTCAAAGTAACCCAAAAGATGCAGGAGCCGGAGAAGGATAACCAAAAAAATAATTCCAGAAAGCTCAGGAAGAAAATTTCTCGACAAAGCCCAGGTGAAAACAGGTTTTGATCGCCGCTCACTAGTACCCCCCGGGGCATGCGTTATATTTTTCCTCAGCCTTCATGCCCGGCACGGGTAAAGGCAAGTGAAGAGAGGTATTACGCGTGGGAGGCAGATAACAAGCGCTTATTATAAGCCGAGGTACTCCGCTTGGCGGCGTTTTTTGGAACAAATAGGCGGTTTTATCCTGACTCGGGGATAAAAATAAAAAAATTCTGGTATTTGTGAATTTTCGGTGTTAAAATCGACCGCCTGTTAATGCAGGGGTGATGTTTTTTCCTGTCGTAAGGACTGTCAGCCATGCTATAGTGAGTTATCATTATCACCCTTTCGCGGCAATACATCCTGTTAATCTTAACGAAATAGCTAAAAACCTCCTATTTATATTGAAGCTTTGAAAATCAAAGTGTAATGTGGGGGTTTTTTAATTTGCTGAGCTGGCGTAGCTCAGTTGGTAGAGCAGCTGATTTGTAATCAGCAGGTCGGGGGTTCGATTCCCTTTGCCAGCTCCAGTTTATATGGTTGGTTTAAAAAGGATTCTGGTACCCCGCAACGGAGGCTTAGGTTGAGCATTGACGGGCTGTTGGGCGCGATGGTTTACCCAGAATGACGGGGAGGTTCCCGAGTGGCCAAAGGGAACAGACTGTAAATCTGTCGGCTCAGCCTTCGGAGGTTCGAATCCTCCCCTCCCCATCCTGAATTTAGGTTGGATGAACTTGCGGGAATAGCTCAGTTGGCTAGAGCGTCAGCCTTCCAAGCTGAGGGTCGCCGGTTCGAGTCCGGTTTCCCGCTCCATCTTTGGTCGGGTTTGGTGAATGGGTACACACGCCCACGTAGCTCAGTGGTGGAGCACTTCCTTGGTAAGGAAGAGGTCATCGGTTCAATCCCGATCGTGGGCTCCAGATTTCTTTGGAGCGTAGCTTGGGTATTGATTTCATAAGGATTTTAAATGTCTTTCGGCTAGGTGAGAGCGTCAGGCGCAAAGTTTGATTGGGAATTATGAGAGTAATCATTCAGTTTGCATGTTCCGATTGTAATCGGAAGAATTATTCGGGGACTAAAAACAAGAAGACCACCACGCAGAGGTTGGAATTCAAGAAATACTGCAGATTCTGCAGAAAGCATACTCCCCATAAGGAAACCAAATAGAGAAATATTGGGCGATTGGGAGTTAAGGCCGTGTCCGTAGGTCCGGCCGGCCGGGACTATTCCCTCCTCTTCCTGAAGTAGGCGCGGATTCCGAATTAGGTCAGTAGCTCTAACGGTAGAGCATCGGATTCCAAATCCGAGGGTTGGGGGTTCGAATCCCTCCTGGCCTGTTGAAACTCGATTGTTTTAGAGGGTTATGATTACAAGGGCTTTGGAATTTCTGGCTGAGGTGAAAGCTGAGGTCAATAAAGTGACTTGGCCTTCCCGTAGGGAGGCGCTGAGCGGCACCGCTGTAGTGCTTGTGGTGGTTTTTTTGATGGCTACATTTTTGGGGATTATCGATGCGATTCTCTCGAGGATTGTGCAGAGTATCATTTAGTATTCTGGCGGAGGAACTTTGTCCAAAAAATGGTTTGTAATTCACACCTATTCCGGTTTTGAGCGGAAGGTAAAGTTAAGCATAGAGGACCAGTTTGACCACTCCAGCTTCAGGGAAAACTTTGCAGAGGTAGTAATACCGACTGAAGAGGTGGTTGAGGTTCGTAAGGGTAAGAAAAAAGTTTCCTCGAGGAAGTTTTTCCCGGGGTATATCCTGATTAACGTCGAGATGAATCAGGATATCTGGTACATGATTAAAAATACCGCCAAGGTTACTGGCTTTCTGGGTGGCGGGGGCGAGCCTGTTCCTTTGTCAGAGGAGGAGGTCAAGACAATCATGGACCAGATTAAGGGGGAATCCGTGCGGCCTAAGCCGAAGTTCTCTTTTGAGAAAGGCGAAAGCGTTAGGGTGGTAGAAGGGCCTTTCCTGAATTTCAATGGAACGGTTGAGGATGTCAATCATGACAAGGGTAAGGTGAGAGTAATGGTTTCGATTTTCGGGCGAGCCACCCCGGTGGAATTAGAGTTTCCCCAAATCGAGCGGGTTTAATCAGGCAACGTGTAGTGGATAATTAAGGGGACCAGATTGTGGCAACAAAAGTAGTGATGAGTCAGATCAAGCTCCAAATTCCTGCGGGACAGGCCACCCCGTCGCCGCCAGTTGGGCCGGCGTTGGGTCAGCATGGTGTGAACATAATGGAGTTCTGCAAGGCCTTTAATGCTAAGACTCAGGGTCAGGAGGGGACTATCATTCCTGTAATTATTGATGTTTATAAGGACAAGAGTTTTTCTTTTATTACAAAATCTTCTCCCGCTTCGGCTTTGTTGAAGCAGGCTGCGGGGATTGCAAAGGGTTCCTCCAATCCGAGTAAGGAGTCTGTGGGTACGGTGACCCAGGAGCA
>CATMOP010000244.1 GCA_950072225.1 uncultured Nitrospina sp. | reverse complement strand
AGCCCGGAGAAAGACCCGCGTGGGCCCCGTTCGGAACTGTACGCCTGTAGCGGGGCGAATTGCGTTGGGTCAATTTCCATCACCTATAAGGTTTATAGGGGAGGGGGCTGGAACCAGGCTTTTTCAAAAATGAGATCGGCTAACCGCAAGGCTGCACACTTTCAGCTTAAGGAAGATGGAACTGGTTTTAGGTGCGCCAGGGATCAAAGCCCATAACCGCCGGGCAAGCCCCGGTGCAAATACTAAGGATTCAGTATTGCGCTCCAAAACTGTAAATTGCCTTAGAGAAAATTACCGAATTAATAGAAACCCACCTAAATTAGTTTTGACCGGAATACTAACAGTTTCTCTTCTGTCATTTCCATCATGGTAGGCAGGATTCCTCCAACTCCTAAACCTGAGGCTTTGCGGCCGCCGAATGGCATCCAATCGACCCGGAACGCGGTATGGTCGTTGATCATAACAGTGGCCGCGTTCAGTCTTTTGGCAGTATCCAGAGCGGTATCCACATTGCGGGTAATCACCGCGGCCTGAAAAGAAAAGGGAGTGAGGTTGGCTCTGTCTATAGCTTCCAAACGGTCTTTAAATGAATAAATATTGACGACCGGCCCGAAAATTTCGCAGGCGGAGACATTGGTCTTATCTGATGGGTTGAGGATGACAGTGGGAGCGTAACAGGTGGCGCCAATTTTTTTTCCTCCTGTTAATATTTTTGCGCCTTCATCTTGCGCTTCTTTCACCCATTGATCCACACGGTCTACTTCTTTTTCCTGAATCAACGGCCCCACTTCCGTTTTTTCATCGGTGGGATCACCCACCACAAGTTTCTCAGCCAGTTTGACCAACCCTTCTGAAAATTTATCGACAATGCTTTCATGCACAAACACTTTTTGTACTGACACGCAAACCTGACCAGCGTGGTAAAAACCGCCTTTAGCAAGCAAGGGCAGGGCATCTTCCAGATCCGCATCATGATCCACAATGACCGGGGCCGTCCCGCCATGCTCCAGGGCACACCGGGTGCCTGGGGCCAACTTGGACCGGAGCTTCCACCCGACCTCTCCCGATCCGATGAAAGTGAAAAATGCTACCCGAGGATCGGTCACCATCTTTTCTGCCAGAGAGCTTTCGCAAACGATTGCCTGACACCATTCTTTGGGCAGTCCAGCCTCATAGAGACATTGGACGAGGCTGAGACAAGAAAGAGGGGTCGCCCGCGCGGGTTTCACAATGACTGGGCACCCCACTGCTACTGCCGGAATCACCTGATGGACAATTAAATTGAAAGGGTGGTTGAAAGCACTGATAGCGGCGACCACACCAATGGGTTCACGGATTGTCAGGGCCATCCGGTTCATGGATGAAGCGGTCAGCTTCATGGGGATTTCATGCCCGACCAGTTGGCTGACCGACTGCGCTGCTTCACGGATACCCTGAACCGCTCTGGCAAGCTCGATACGGGAATCGACCAATGGTTTGCCGCCTTCTTCTGCTGCCCGATGGGCAAACTCTTCAGCTTTGGCCTGAACCAGAGCAGCAGTTTTTTCCAGTATTTCGATTCGCCGTGGAACGGGAAGGGTTTTGTCAGGATCCTTTGCCAATTGATATGCAGTTTCCAGAGCGCTCTCTACCCGACCTGCGTCATCCAGATCAATTTCAGCAATCAAATGGCCATCATAAGGCGAGTTTACCTTTAAGCGTTTAGTCATAGGGTCGTCCTCATTAAAATTTAACCCCCCTGGCCGCCCTTATCAGGCGGAACTATACCTCCCCCCGAAAAGGGGGATTGAGGGGGTTGCTTTTTCTGTTTTGGCTCGGCCAGTGGCAACCAGCTACATCTCTATCTGGCGAGCAAACGGTATAGGCGGCTTGACGAATTCTTGTTATTTGCCTCCCTCGCCAGAGGGTTTACTGGATACAGGTTATAGAGTTCAATTCGTCAATCAACACCTTTTTATTCTCCGAATAATCCACAGGAACTTCGATCAAATGGACTCCCTGACCATTCAGGCATTCATTGAGAAGCCCGGGCAGTTGGTCTGTGGCCTTGAGGCGATGCCCCTTAGCACCATAGGCTTCTGCGTATTTAACGAAATCAGGGTTGCCGTAGTCTAAACCAAAATCAGGAAAACCCATTCCCGCCTGTTTCCATTTGATCATTCCATAGGCGTCATCGCGGAGAATCATTACTACCAGATCTAAACCCAGCCGGACAGCGGTTTCCATTTCCTGCGAGTTCATCATGAATCCCCCGTCACCGCAGATGGCCATCACTTTCCTATCCGGATGGACGATTTTAGCACCTATCGCCGAAGGCAGGCCCGCTCCCATAGTAGCCAGTGCATTATCCAACAACACGGTATTAGGCAGGAAGGCTTTATAATTTCGGGCGAACCAGATTTTGTAGACACCGTTATCCAAGGCAATGATTCCATTGCCTGGCATGGCTTTACGAACCTCGGCGACCAGATGCTGAGGAATAACTGGAAATCGGGCGTCTTCACTTCCCTCCTTTAAATGCGATTCGACATCATTTTTGACCCGTTCAAAATAGCTGAAGTCCCAGTGCTCATATTTTTCCAGCTTGTCGGCCAGACGGTCAATACTTACTGCGATGTCCCCGACAACATCCAATTGCGGAAAATAGACTTCATCGACATTGGAAGAAAAATAATTGATGTGCACCACCTTGGCTCCTCCTGTAGACATAAAAAATGGAGGTTTTTCGATGACATCGTGTCCTACGTTAATGATCAGGTCGGCGCGATCAACGGCGCAGTGCAGGTAGTCTTTACTGGAGAGTGCGGCAGTGCCCAGAAAATAAGGTTGGCCTTCATCCACCACCCCTTTTCCCATCTGTGTGTTGAAACAGTATATTCCGGTCTTGTTGATTAATTTAGCCAGAGCTTCAGAAATGCGGTTTCTGTTGGCTCCGGCACCAATGAGCAAAAGCGGCAATTTTGCTGTGCGAATCATTTCCACCGCTTGATCAATCGCCTTTTCATCAGGAGTTGGCCTTCGGGTGGAAACGATCTCAAAGGGAACGGCAGAACACTCTTCGGCGGCGATATCCTCCGGCAATTCCAAATGTACCGCACCGGGTCTTTCTTCCCGGGCAAGGCGCAGGGCTTCATGAACCAATACAGGTATATTGTTTCCATGCACAATTTGTTTGGTAAATTTGGTGAGAGGTCGCATCATTTCCACAACGTCAATGATTTGAAAACGGCCCTGTTTGCTTTTTTTAATGGGTTTCTGGCCGGATATCATGAGAATAGGCATGGCCCCCAATTGCGCGTAAGCGCCTGCAGTCACAAAATTGGTCACACCGGGGCCCAATGTGGAAAGGCAAACTCCGACTTTTCCGGTCAGCCTTCCATAGGTTGCGGCCATGAACCCGGCGCCCTGCTCGTGGCGGGTTAGAATAAGCTTGATCTTGGAGCCTCTTAGAGATTCCAGAAAATCAAGGTTTTCTTCCCCGGGAATACCAAAAATAAATTCAACCCCTTCTTGTTCAAGGCACCGGACAAAAAGGTCGGACGCTTTCATGGACGAACCTCCATTTTCAGGATTAGGATTTCAGGGAATAGCAGGATAGAATTTACTTCATAATCCTTTTGAGTTCAATGTCGATTAATTAACGGGTTTCCTTACAAAAAATATATGGAAGGATGAGTTTTTGTTTTTTAAATGAGATGAGTTAACATCGGCTGCAAACAATATTGAGGGAAAACAGAAAGGCGGAAGCAGAATGTGATCTTCCCGATATTAGTGGACAGTTAATTAAGCCGCATTCTTTTTTTCATACTCATCCGGGCTGAGATAGCCGAGATAAGAATGGCGGCGTTGCCGATTGTAAAACCCTTCAATATATTCAAA
>CATMOP010000243.1 GCA_950072225.1 uncultured Nitrospina sp. | reverse complement strand
CGGTGGCAATGGTTAAATACCACGCATGCCCCGAAGGGGTATCACGCTGGTTACTGATTTACTACTAGCTGGTCTTTGAGGTGGTCGATGAGGAGGATATTGTTGATGGAGATAGCGACTTTGTCGGCCATGCGTTCGAGAAACTCGGTGCCGAGTCCGTCATGAAAATGGAAGGGTTTGGGACTGCCAAACGCAATGGCCCCGACCATGGCGTCCTGCGCCATAATAGGAATAAGCGCTTCAGATTTTATATCATTGTGGCCGTTATTGGGACCGAACACTTCGGACTTTTCGATCTCACTACGCAGGACCGGTTTGAGTCCGTTTTCAAACCAGCGGTCGGCGGTTTCCTGGCAAATGAATTTCACCGTTTCATCGATGTTGCCGTTATAGCGGTGCCGCAACCGGTCTTCCATAAAATGGTCGGAACTTTTAACCAGACACAACATCACATTGGGAATACCAAACCGGTTGGGAATTTCTTTTTTCAATTGCTCCACCATTTGATCCAGGTTGGTGCTGGTCAATACCAGTCTTTCGATTTCGAACAGGTGTTCCTGAATTTTTTCATTGGCACGGGAAATTTCGAACAGCCATTCCAGTTTGCTTTTAAGATGTTCTTTATCATCGTGAACCCGCTTGATAATCCGGTCGGCCAGACTCAACGTACTCATGGGCTCGATGGGCAGGTCATCATCCTTAATCTCTTTGATTTTTTTCAATAGCTCCGGGTATTCGTTGAAGAACTCAAGATGCTCGTTAAGGTAGATGGCAATCTGATCTTTGTTCATAAAATTTCCTGTTATGAGTAAATGTCGAAGAGGACTCAATGTACCACAATCCTCGCCAATCTCATAAGAATAAAACACATAAAATCAATGCTTTATGGGATTATCGGAACAGGCGGAGAGGCGAGATGCTTCGACATACCCCATTCGGGGCATGAAAGCTAAGGTTAAATATAACTAGCTCAGCATGACAAGCTAACCCCTCCCAACCTCCCCTTATCAGGGGAGGAATTATTAAAGTATTGCGCTTGAGAACTTGGCCTACTTGAGGGGCAATGCAGTGCTGGCCCCACGCCCAGTGGCGTGGAACCAACGGTAAAGGGCCGGCAAGACCATCAGGGTCAATGCTGTGGATGAGAGTATGCCACCGATAACCACTGTTGCCAGCGGGCGTTGCACTTCCGCGCCGGTTCCCGTTGCCAGCGCCATGGGAATAAATCCTAAAGAGGCGACCAGCGCCGTCATCAAAACGGGTCTGAGACGCGTGAGCGACCCTTGCCGAATGGCATCATCTAAAGGGAGTCCCTTTTCCCGTAATTCACCTATGAAGGAAATCATCACCAATCCGTTTAACACGGCAACACCTGAAAGAGCAATGAAGCCAATTGCGGCTGAAATTGATAAAGGAATTCCTCTAACCCACAAGGAAAAGAAACCTCCTGTTAGTGCCAGGGGAATTCCTGTAAAAACGAGAAGCGAATCTTTCATCCTGCCAAATGCGGCAAATAACATAAGCAGTATCAGCAAGAGCGCTAGCGGAACCACGACCCACAACCTCTGAGCCGCCGAAATCATATGTTCGAACTGCCCACCCCAGGCGATCCAATAACCAGGATCGAGAGAAACTTTTTCTTCAATGGCCTTCTGAGCCTCTTGCACAAATGAACCCAGGTCGCGACCTCTGACATTTGCTGTAACGACAACCCGGCGTTTGCCGTTTTCCCTGCTGACCTGATTGGGGCCTTTTATAATAGAAAACTCCGCCACAGCGGAAAGCGGGATGTAGTTCAAATTTTGACCACTCCCAGGTATCTTCACTGGGGAGAAAACATCCTGCTCATCGGAGAAACTTTTTGGCAGGGCTATAGGAATTCTTTTCAGGCGCTCTATATCCGTTCGTATATCTTCCGGTAATCTCACAATAAGTTCAATACGCCTATCTCCTTCAAAAACCTGTCCCGCGCTTTTGCCGCCGATGGCAATCGCTATGACCTCCTGAACATCGGAAACATTGAGTCCCAATCGGGCCATTAGCTTTCGGTTCAATTCAAGGGTCAGCACGGGAAGCCCTGTCACCTGTTCCACCCCGACGTCGGCAGCGCCGGGAATTCCTGAAAGAACCTTTTCAACTTTCTTAGCTTTCTTGACAAGGGTTTCTAAATCATCGCCAAAAACCTTCACCGCTATGTCACTGCGAACCCCGGCTATCAATTCGTTGAAGCGCATTTCAATCGGTTGGATGATTTCGTATTTGTTACCGGGGACTTCGGCCAGTTTTTGCGCCAGCTCATCAATGAGGTCAGATTTAAGCCGGTCCGGATCGGGCCATTCGGACCGGGGTTTAATAATCGCGAACACATCGGCGACGCTCGGCGGCATGGGGTCGGTAGCGATATCCGCAGTGCCGATCTTGGCGAACACAAAATCCACTTCCGGCAATTCCTTGATTTTTTTCTCCAGCGTGTCCTGCATTGCAACGGCCTGGGAAAGACTGGTGCCGGGAACGCGCAAAGCATGGATGGCGAGATCCCTTTCATCCAGAGTCGGGAGAAACTCGGTTCCCAGGCGAGTGGATAAGAGAAGACTCAGGACAACAAGAACTCCGGCAAAAGTAATGACTGTTGGCTGATTTTTCAGAGAAAAGTTCAGCAGGGGTTCGTAAATATTGCGAATCCATTTCACGAACGGATTTTCTTTCTCCGATACATGCCCTGATGAAAATTGCGCTACCATGGCGGGGATAAAAGTAACAGATAAAATCATGGCTCCAGTCAGTGCCGCCAGAACAGTGAACGCCATGGGCTGAAACATCTTTCCTTCAATGCCAGTCAAGGTAAGAATAGGCAGATACACGATCATTATGATGAACCCGCCAAAGATGCTCGGCCGGGAGACCTCTTTGGTGGCGAAAGCAACAAGTCCAAAACGTTCGTCACGGGTCAGGATACGTCCTAACCTTTTTTGTTCTTCGGCTAATCGGCGGCTGCAATTTTCCACAATTATGACAGCGCCATCCACGATGATGCCGAAATCGATGGCACCCAGGCTCAACAGGTTGCCGCTGACCCGGTTGCCCACCATCCCCGTTACCGCAAACAACATGGAAAGTGGAATGACCAGGGCGGTTATGAGTGCGGCGCGGAAATTACCCAGAAACAGAAATAAAACGACAATGACCAACAAAGCCCCTTCTATGAGGTTGTTTCTTACCGTTACAAGTGTGGCGTTCACCAGGTCTGTACGGTCATAGACGGTTCGTGCCACCACGCCCTCTGGCAGAGTCTGGTTGATAGCTTTCATTTTTTCGGCCACCCTTAACGAAACCGTTCGACTGTTTTCGCCTTTCAGCATAAACACCGTGCCCAGCACCACTTCCTCGCCGTCTTTGGTGGCGGCTCCGGTCCGCAGTTCCTTGCCCAGGCCCACGTCTGCCACATCCTTAATATAAAGGGGAACGCCCTGGTGGGAGCCAATTACAATATTTTTTATATCCTCTATACCCGATACCTGGCCTGGAACTCTGATAAGGTATTGCTCCCCACTGTGTTCAATATAGCCGGCCCCCATATTGGCATTGTTTTTCAGCAGGGCCTCCATAACACTGCGAAAAGTAATTCCATAAGCCATCAGTTTTTCAGGATTCGGAGCGACATGATATTGCTTCACAAAACCGCCGATACTGTTGACATCCGCAACGCCTGGAATATTTCGCAGTTGGGGCCGGATTATCCACTCCTGAATTGTTCTTAATTCAGTGGACGAATGGGAACTGCCGTCGGGTTTTTGATAACCATCTTCGGCTTCCACCGACCACATGAATATTTCACCCAGTCCCGTGGTAATTGGCCCCATGACGGGTTCCATGTCCGCAGGCAGGTTTCCCTTCA
>CATMOP010000242.1 GCA_950072225.1 uncultured Nitrospina sp. | reverse complement strand
AAAGGCCAGGATGGCCGCAAAGTACCACCTCCGCTTTCCGCACTCCACGTAACGGACAAAAGCGCCGATCGTCAAAAAAACAAAGAAGGCGCATAATAGTCCCTTGCGTTCCGCGACCCAGGCAACAGACTCGACATGCAGGGGATGCACGGCAAACAGAACCGCGACACAGATACTCGGCCAAACTTCGCGGGTCAATCTTTTCAAAATCAAAAACACCAACATCGTGTTGGCACTGTGAAGCAGAAAATTGGTTAAATGAAACCCGGCCGGATTGAGCCCGAAAACTTCCCTGTCCAACATCAAGGATATCCACGCAAGGCTCTGGAAAAAGTTCTCCTCGACCTTTACAAAGGCCCAAATAATCCCTTCAAAGGTTATCCCGTTACGAACGTACAGGTTACTGACATAAAGATAATCACCGTAGTTAACAAAATCATGGAAGATAGTCTGCCAAAACAACGCAAAGTTTACCAACACCAGCAACAAGCGGGTTATGAGAGTGGAGGGTTGACGATAACTTGAAACCATAGGCGGAAAAAGCAGAAATTATTTAATTAAAGCCTTTCAAGGTAGGAGTCATTATCCCCTTACTAAGCAGAAAGGGCCAAGGAATATTATCACCACCCCACGCCTAATTGGAAGGAAGTTGCAGGCCCGGGCGAAGGGAGATAATCCCTTCTTTGTATTGCTCACCGAACTCCGGGAACAGATTGGGGTGGGTACAGTAGGCCAGAATTTCCAGCGAGTCGAGAATGCGCGGGCCGGGACGGTTGAAATAGGCGTTCCCATCTACAAGATAAACTCTCGGCGAATTGCTCCATGCGGGAATTTGCTTTTTCAGCAGATCCAGTTCCTTCAGGGTCTGATCCAATTTATAACCACAGGGTTTGACCACCACCACATCTGGGTCTATCTTGGCCAGGTCTTCCCGGCTGACAATCGGCGCGGGTTGCCCGCTCTCGGCGATGCACACTTTCCCCCCGACAATGTCGATCATTTCGGGAAGCCACATGCCACCGATATAAATGGGATCGATCCATTCTATCGTTATAATATTTGGCTTGGTCTTTCCCGCTACGGCGAGGCGGTCGCGCACGGCCTGGACCCGCTCATCGACTTCTTGCTGAAACTTGTGTCCGCTTTGTTTCACGCCCAGCGTCTCAGCAGTTTGCCGAACATCGTTCCAGATATCTCCCAGCCTTTTGGGCCTGAGAGAAATGATTTTGCAATCCAGAAGTTCCCGGCAGGCTTCTTCCACCTGCGAGAAGGAAACGGCGCAAACATCACACAAGTCCTGAGTCACGATGAAGTCGGGTTTTAAGGATTTCAACAATTCCACATCGAGGTCATAGACCGACACGGCGTTTTTCATCACCTCGAGAACCGATTTATGAATACCCGCACTATCGAGTTTAGAGTTGGCATGAGTGGAGGTGAGCCGGGGAAGGGACTGAACCGTCTCGGGAAAATCGCATTCATGCGACACGCCAACCAGGTTTTTCTCCAACCCGAGTTTCACCAGAATTTCTGTCGCCGAAGGTAGCAGGCTAACCAGTCTCATTGTTTTTTTCCTTAATATGTTTAAAAAATAATTCTATGCAACGACTCATCAGGCCGAGCTAATCTTTTGTTTGCTCATACATGTTACGCCACGTTGCCCCTACGGCTAGTAGTCAGCGGTCAAAGGTTTCGGCGTAAAGTTTCAATCGAAGGGCATTGAGTTTTATGAACCCCTCCGCGTCATCCTGACTGTAACCATGACTCTCTTCGAAGCTCGCTATATTCTGGTTATACAGCGATTTTTCAGCTTTTCGACCTACAACAATACAATTACCCTTATACAATTTCAG
Source organism: uncultured Nitrospina sp. (assembly GCA_950072225.1). Classification (GTDB taxonomy): domain Bacteria; phylum Nitrospinota; class Nitrospinia; order Nitrospinales; family VA-1; genus LS-NOB. The sequence goes on along the minus strand of CATMOP010000242.1, from coordinate 2,043 downwards.
CCTGATCTCTCCGGTAACATTAGCCTGGGCCTGGTCTACAGTTTTCTGAGCCAACTCCCTTTCAGGAGAAAACCAGAAACCGTTGTAAATCATTTTGGCATAGGAGGGAATCAGGGAATCACGCAGAAAAGTGACCTCCCGGTCCAAAGTAATGGATTCAATCGCCCGATGGGCCTCGTGCAGAATCGTTCCACCTGGAGTTTCATACACCCCCCGCGACTTCATCCCCACAAAGCGGTTCTCGACAATATCAATACGGCCGATTGCATTTTCTCCCCCGAGCTGGTTGAGACGCTCCAACAAAGTTGCAGGGCTCATCCTTTCTCCGTTAACAGCAACCGGATTCCCCTGCTCGTAGGTAATCTCTATAATGGTTGCTTTATCAGGGGCCGCCTCCGGGGAAACTGACAATAAAAACATGTCGTCATGAGGCTCGTACCAGGGGTCCTCCAGCACCCCTCCCTCATAACTGATGTGAAACAAATTACGATCAGTACTATATGGCTTGTCCTTGGTAACAGGAACGGGAATCCCGTGCGCCGTTGCATAATCGATCAACGCCGTCCTGGAGGTGAGGTCCCATTCCCGCCAGGGGGCGATAATCTTTATTTCGGGATTGAGCATATGGTAAGCCAACTCAAAGCGGACCTGATCGTTCCCCTTGCCCGTAGAACCATGCGATACTCCATCCGCCCCTTCCATATTCGCAATGCGAATCTGCTCCTTTGCAATCAAGGGGCGGGAAATGGAGGTTCCTAAAAGATAATTGTGCTCATAAAATGCATTGGCCCGAAGCATGGGAAAGATAAAATCCTTAACAAATTCCTCGCGCAGATCTTCGATATAAACTTTGCTGGCCCCGGTTGCCAGGGCTTTCTCTCTAACCAGATCCAACTCCTGGCCCTGCCCCACATCGGCAGCAAAAGCGATGATTTCACAATCATATTTTTCCTTTAGCCATTTGATAATGACGGAGGTATCCAGTCCACCTGAATAGGCCAATACAATTTTTTTCACTTTATTTCTCGTAACTGCTTTCTTTCAAAGTTAAGGAATTCCGGTAGCAATCAGCTTTCCTTAAAAACCAAACGGAGAGCCTCCGCTGGCATGAGCAATGGTCCCTCAAGCCGCCGGGCCACGCCCAGTGGGAACAGGCTCCACGCCTTCGGCGGTCGCGTCAGCGTCACCGCCACATTGCCCCCGGCGGCTACGCCGGCGCCAAGTGGTGGGATTCAAATAATCATCAATTCACAAAATATTGTCCACGGGCATATTGGGCGGCCCCCAGCAACGGGGCGGTTTCATCCATCACCACTTTCACAGGGATTCCCGAGAGAACCTTTTTGAACCTGCCTTTGGAAAGAAACGCCTCCATAAAATCTCCCTCTTTTAATAAGGGCACGACCTTGGGAGCAATGCCTCCCCCGAGATAAACCCCTCCCATCGATAAATATTGCAACGCCAAATTCCCTGCCAAGGCTCCATACAGGGAAACAAATAATTTTAAAGTTTTCTCACAAATCGGAGAAGTTTTTGCGATGGCTCTTTCAACGATGGTAGCAGGAGAATCAACGGCCTCAATCACTTCTTGCGAATCCTCCTCATTGGCAACCAACTTAAGAAATCCATAAATATCCAACAGGCCGAATCCTGATAATACGCGCTCTATACTGACCCTTGAATATTTTTTTTGCAGAAAAAATAAAAGCTCCGCTTCCAACCTGGTCCGGGGAGAAAAATCACAATGTCCCCCCTCAGAATCCATAACAATAAATTTGCCATTCCTTTCCGGAATCAGGAAGGCCTGCCCCAATCCAGTGCCCGCTGAAACCACGGAAATTCTTCCCTCACTCACTGGAGCTCCGGCTTGAATTACTTCAAAATCTTCCGGACTTGAAAATGGAATGGCACATGCCGTAGCGGCCAAATCGTTGATCAGCCAGACCGCATCTATCCCCAATTGTTCCTTTAAGTGTTCTACCTCAATCTGCCAGGAAAGGTTAGTCAAACGGCATTTTCCGTTAGTGACTTGACCCGCCACAC
>CATMOP010000241.1 GCA_950072225.1 uncultured Nitrospina sp. | reverse complement strand
CCGTAAAAAAGAGGCCAACTGCCATCTTCCCTTTGACGGTGCAGTAAATATTTTACGATCCGGTCCTGTTTGACCGGGTCCAGCCGGTCGGTGAAATGCATGAAGAAAATCAATTCCGCCGAAATGGTGACATTGGCCTCCAATTCGTCCACCCAATAACCCTCCTCATCCTGACAGGAGAGCAAAAATTCCCGCGAGCGTTCAATAGACCGGTCCAAAGCCTCTCCCCTCACATCTGTCCCGATTTGGGAGGGCTCGTCAGTGGATTCCTCATCTTGAAATTTAGCCATATTTTCCATATAGTTAGCTTGTTTATAGCAGAAATTTTAAAGCAGATAAGTCTAGCCTACTTTCTCCTAAATATAAAGTAAAGAAACATTCCGGCTGATCCGTTTATATAATTATGATTTCAGGTTGACAGAGCCGGATATCTCTTTTAATATAACCGGTCCACACTAACAACAATAAACCCTCACAACTAACAACAATAAACCCTCACAAAATTTGGAATAGAATGAAAACCTTTTTTGCCAAAAAGACCGACGTCGTTAAAAAATGGGTGCTAATTGACGCCACCGATAAACCTCTCGGGCGTGTGGCCAGTAAAGCCGCCTCGATCATCCGCGGCAAAACCAAACCCATTTATACTCCCCATGTCGATACCGGGGATAATGTCATTATCATCAACGCCGCAAAGGTTAAACTGACCGGTAAAAAATGGGACGACAAAATTTATTACCACCACACGGGTTGGCCGGGAGGAATCAAATCAATCACGGCAAAGGAGGTTCTCGAAAAGCGGCCTTCTGACCTGCTGAAAAAAGCAATTCGGGGAATGTTGCCCAAGACAAGATTGGGTAGAACCCTGAATAACAATTACAGAATTTACGATAACGATCAGCACCCGCATGAGGGCCAGAAACCAGAAGTAATTGCTCTCTAAAGAGTACCGCTAAAAATTTATTTGATTATTACCTACGAGAAGTCTCAGGAGTTAATACCACTATGGAAGGCACCATCGAAAAATTTTACGCAACGGGAAAACGCAAAGAGTCCATCGCCAAGGTATGGATTCAAAAAGGCGAAGGCAAAATTTTGGTCAACAACAAATCCCTTATAGAATATTTTTGCCGGGAAAGTCTTGAGTGCATCGTCAAGCACCCGCTGATTACGACTGATACACTAGAGTCCATAGACATCCAGGCCACGGTTCATGGTGGCGGGCTTTCCGGCCAGTCCGGTGCGTTGCGGCTGGGTATTTCCCGCGCTCTCATTTTAACCAACCCGGATTTACGGGCACCCCTTAAAAAAGCTGGATTCCTCACTCGGGACGCAAGAACCGTAGAAAGAAAAAAATACGGACAACCCGGGGCACGCAAAAAGTTCCAGTTCTCCAAACGTTAACCGGGCCACGCCCGGTGGAAACAGGGCAAGGGCTTATTCAGGCAAGACAACTCTTTGCTCGCCAGTACTAGCGCGTCCCCTTAAAGGGGACGTTTATTACCCCTCCGGGACACGAAGGCTATTGAGTCCAGCGACACGCTGGCGGGAAAAGACACCCCTTTTTCTAATCAATCAAGTAAAATCAATCGCAGTGAAGTCCTATGCATAAATAGGAGTTTTTTATCATGATAAAAGTCGGCATTGCCGGAGCCAGTGGATACACCGGGCTGGAATTGATTCGCCTGCTTGTCGGGCACCCAGGTGTAGAGCTAACGGTTTTGACTTCCGAAACCTTTCAAGGTCAAAACATAGCTGAGGTTTTCCCATCTTTGAATGGAATGATTGATCTCGAACTTCGGCCCCTGGATGACAACATCGCCAAAAATTGCGGAGTTTTGTTCCTGGCTTTACCTCATACTATGGCCATGTCCAAGCTTCCCAATTATTTGCAATCCGACTGTAAAATCATCGACCTGAGCGCGGACTATCGGCTGAAAGACCCTAAAGCCTACACGGACTGGTATTCTGTCACCCATACCCATCCGGAGCTTCTCGAGCAAGCGGTATATGGTTTGCCGGAATTGCATCGGCAGGCCATCCAATCAGCCCGGCTTATTGCCAACCCGGGTTGCTACCCCACCAGTGTGATTCTGGCTCTGGCTCCACTTCTTAAGACCGATTGGGTGGACCTCGATTCCATAATTTCCGACAGCAAGTCCGGCGTTTCCGGCGCGGGACGCAAACCTTCTTTGACCACCCATTATGCCGAAGTCAACGAAGGAGTCAGCCCCTATAGCCTTGCTGATCACCGGCACACTCCGGAAATGGAGCAGGAACTTTCCACCCTGGCGGGCAAACCCATGCGCCTCACATTTTCTCCGCACCTGATTCCCATGACCCGGGGAATGTTAAGTACGGTTTATATCAACTTGAATCAGACCACCACTGATGAAAAACTGGTAGAACACTATCGCAACTTTTATAAAGGTGAAAGTTTTATACGCGTGTTGAATCCGGGCAGCTTCGCTAGCAGTCAGCATGTGCTGTCTTCCAATTTTTGTGATATTGGCCTTAAGGTCGATTCACGAAATCAGCGCCTGATCATCACCAGCGCATTGGACAACTTAATCAAAGGCGCATCGGGGCAGGCCGTGCAGAATATGAATATCATACTGGACCTGGATGAAAAGACCGGTCTCATGGCTCCGGCAATTTTTCCTTAACTATCATGAAAATATTAAAAAATCGCAACCCGGCTGTTCCGGGTTTCAAAGCTGTTGGACTTTCCTGTGGTATCAAAGCTGGCAATGTGAAAGACCTGACACTCATTGTTTCTGATGTTCCAGCTATTGCAGTCGGAGTATTCTCTAAAAACCGAATCGTATCTCCTACTGTCATCTGGAGCCGCGGTGCGCTGGCTAAATCCAAAAGTTGTTGCCGTGCTATTGTCGTTAATAGTGGAAACGCCAACTCGGTAGTCGGTCCCAAAGGATTTAAAGACTGTGATCTGATCACCAAAAAAGTTGCAGAAGAATTGTCCATTCCGCAAAATGAAGTCCTCATCGCGGCCACTGGAGTGATTGGCGTTCCTCTACCCTCAGAAAAAATTATTAGTGCCACGCCTCAACTGGTTGCGAAACTGGGACGGACTCAAAAAAACTGGGCCGATGCATCAGAAGCTATCATGACCACTGATCTGGTATCAAAATCTGATAAAACCAGTTTCAACTTAAAAGGACACACCATCACAATAGGAGGGATGTGCAAAGGGTCTGGTATGATTCATCCCAATATGGCAACCATGCTCTGTTTCATCGCCACCGATGCCCCGGTGGAGCAAGGGTTCCTTCAGAAGGCGCTGACCGAGGCGGTGGACGCATCCTTAAACATGATAGACGTGGACGGGGACCAGAGCACCAACGATACGGTGCTGGTGTTGGCCAACGGCGCGGCCGGCGGAGAGACCATCGAGGCCGACTCTGCTTCGGCGGGTGCGTTCCAGGAGGCCCTCCGCTACATATGCACGGCCCTGGCCAAGGAGCTGGTGGAAAGGTACGGTTTTCATTCCGTGGGTGGCAGCGACTCCCACTATGTGAGCACCATCGGCAGGTGCATTACCCGCTTTGATAGGCGCATAACCTGTCTTGAGGAGCTGGTGGAAGAGCTTTCCCTGGGAGGCTTCGACGCCGCCCTGCTTGAGGATACCCTGGCCTGATGCGTACCACAACGTCAAGCAACTTTGCCTACTTGAAAACTTACCTAATAAGGAGGCCCGTAGCATGGCCGATGCAAACCCAACAGATGCCATAGACTTCGACAGGAGCGTTATAGGCGTGGAGGTGGAAGTGGGCACCCACAAGGCGGATAAGGAGCAAATGATAGCCTATGCAAAGGCCGTGGGCGAAACCAATCCACTGTACCTGGACGAGGAGGCCGCAAAAGCAGGTCCCTATGGCACCATCATTGC
>CATMOP010000240.1 GCA_950072225.1 uncultured Nitrospina sp. | reverse complement strand
GCATCCGGAACGTTGTGCCGACCCACTGTGGTCAAAAACCGATGGCAAAATTATTTTTCAATCCCTGATTTCAAATTCCTAACACTGTGGATAAATCCAAAAAAATCCGGCCTGGCCCCGAGATCACCCCTGCAATTGTCAGAGAACACGGTTTGACCGTGGAAGAGTTTCGACGCATTCTTGATCTGATCAACCGCCCCCCGAACCTGACGGAGCTGGGTATTTTTTCCGTTATGTGGAGCGAACATTGCAGTTATAAAAGCTCCCGGCCTTATTTGAGAAGACTACCCGTCGAAGGCGCAAACGTCCTGCAAGGCCCAGGGGAAAACGCGGGAGTCATAGACATTGGAGACGGCCTTGCCGTCGTGTTTAAAATTGAAAGCCACAACCATCCCTCCTTTATCGAACCGCATCAGGGCGCCGCAACCGGCGTGGGCGGTATCATGCGGGACATCTTCACAATGGGCGCGCGGCCAATTGCTTTACTTAATTCATTGCGATTCGGAGATTTGGAAGAACCCCGCACCCGCTTCCTGCTCAATGGTGTAGTCGATGGTATCGCCAGTTATGGCAACTGCACCGGCGTTCCCACTGTGGGCGGGGAAATCTATTTTGATTCCTGTTACAACGGCAATATTCTGGTCAACGCGTTCTGCCTGGGGCTGGTCAAAACGGATCGAATTTTCTGCGCTGGCGCGGGCGGAGTGGGCAACCAAATTCTCTATGTCGGCTCCAAAACCGGACGCGACGGGATTCATGGCGCCAGCCTTCTGGCTTCTTCCGAGTTTGATGAAACCACAGAAGATAAGCGGCCCACCGTACAGGTGGGCGACCCGTTTACCGAAAAACTGTTGATCGAAGCCTGTCTGGAATTGTTTAAATTCGATTGGGTGGTAGGCGTCCAGGATATGGGCGCTGCGGGGCTCACTTCGTCTTCGTTTGAAATGGCTCACCGAGCCGAAACCGGGGTATTTATGGACCTGTCGAAAGTTCCTCTGAGAGAGGAAGGCATGGTTCCCTACGAGATCCTGCTTTCAGAGTCCCAGGAGCGCATGTTGTTCGTGATCGAAGCGGGGTATGAAAATGAGGCCTTTGCCATACTCGACAAATGGGGACTGGACGGGGCAATCATCGGCGAGGTGATCAAGGAATCCCGCGTACGCATCCAGTTTGATGGCCGGGAAGTGGTGAACCTGCCTGTTTTTCCGGTTGTCGAAGGAGCACTGGACCTGAAACGGGAAGCAGAACGTCCTAAATATCTCGATCAAGTGGCGTATATAGACCTGACCGAAATTCCCGACTTTTCACGCGGAGACACCGCTTTGAAAAAACTTCTGGCCTGCCCCAATATCGCCAGCAAGGAATGGGTCTTTGAGCAATACGACCATATGGTGCGTCTGAATACGCTGGTTTTGCCCGGCTCGGACGCGGCTGTCCTGCGCATAAAGGATACGCAAAAAGCGGTGGCTATTTCGGTAGACTGCAACAGCCGTTACTGCTACCTCGACCCCTATGAAGGCGCTGCTATCGCTGTTGCCGAAGCCTGCCGGAATGTAGTGTGCTCTGGAGCGCGACCGATCGGCCTGACCAATTGTCTGAATTTCGGCAATCCAGAAAAACCCGAAATCATGTGGCAATTCCAACAAGCGGTAGAAGGTATGGGCGATGCCTGCAGGTTTTTTGATATTCCGGTAGTCAGTGGTAACGTCAGCCTCTATAATGAAACAAAAGGAGAGGCAATTTACCCAACCCCAACTATAGCCGTTGTGGGCCTGATCGAGGATCAGAATCGGATTATGACCCAGGGATTTAAAAAATCCGGGGATCAAATTGCTCTCATCGGTTTTACCATGGAAGAACTGGGAGGAACCGAATACCTGAAAATCATGTTTGATCGCAGTGAAGGGAAACCCCCCGTTCTGGATCGAAAGCACGAAAAACGGGTTCAGGATTTTTGCTGGGAACTGATCCAAAAAGGCTTCATTTCTTCAGCTCATGATTGTTCTGAAGGAGGCTTGGCCATCGCAGTGGCAGAATCTTGTTTTTCGTACGGAGGTCAGACTTTGGGAGCCACGCTCACACTGGAATCCACGCTGAGAAATGATACGCTGTTATTCGGGGAAACCCAGTCACGGATTATTATTTCTTTCCCCGAAGAACGAATCAACGAAATTGAAGACCTGGCGATGACGTTCCCAGTCGACTTTTCCCTGATTGGAAAAGTAGGGGGTTCTCATTTCACGGTAACAGTTAATGAGGAAGAAGTCATTAAACAGGAAATCAATATTTTAAAAGAGATCTGGAAAACCTCTCTGGGGAGTTATGCTGGACAAGTTACATGAAGAATGTGGGGTCGTTGGGGTTTATGGTCACCCTGAGGCTGCCAATTTAGTTTATCTCGGACTCTATGCACTGCAACACCGAGGGCAGGAGAGTGCTGGCATTGTCGCCAGCACCCATTCCAAAATGCGTCTTGAGGTAGGCATGGGGCTTGTCGCCGATGTCTTTGACCCCATCCGAATCCTGAAACTGCCGGGTCCTTTGGCCATCGGCCATAACCGCTATTCCACCGCAGGAAAAAGCGAACTGGTCAACGCCCAACCCTGCATGATCAACTATTCAGCCGGGTCCCTGGCCCTTGCTCATAACGGCAACCTTGTTAACGCCCAAACCATTCGCAAAGATTTGGGCGGCAAGGGAGCGATATTCCAGTCCACCAACGACAGTGAGGTCATCGTGCATTTGATGGCCCAATCGAAAGCCGAAACTTTCCTAGACCGGGCCGCCGAAGCCTTGAAACAAGTCAGCGGTGCCTATTCATTAGTCCTGATGACGAAGACAGAATTACTGGCCGCACGTGACCCACACGGGTTTCGCCCCCTTTGTCTGGGAAAGCTCGATGGTTCCTACATCGTAGCCTCGGAAACCTGTGTTATGGATCTTATCGAGGCAGAGTTCATCCGGGAGATCGAGCCGGGCGAATTGATCCTGATCAACGATCAAGGGATCCAATCATTTTTTCCTTTTAACAAAGCTGAAACTAAACACTGCGTGTTTGAACATATTTATTTTGCGCGTCCGGACAGCTTTATGTTTGGGGAGCATGTGTACACGGCACGCAAGAAAATGGGCCGGGCCATGGCTCAGGAAAGCCCCGCCGATGTCGACATCGTTGTTCCGGTACCCGACTCGGGGGTTGTTTCAGCAATGGGTTTTGCGGAAGAGAGCGGCATTCCCTTTGAAATGGGCCTCATCCGTAACCATTATGTCGGCAGGACTTTCATTGAACCGCAATCGCAGATCCGGCATTTTGGTGTAAAACTTAAACTGAACGCGGTAAAAAAAATAATCGCTGGTAAACGCGTCGCCATCGTTGACGATTCCATCGTCCGCGGCACCACTGCCCGTAAGATCGTACAAATGCTTCGGGATGCGGGAGCCAAGGAAATTCACCTTCGCATTTCAGCTCCACCCATCCTGCATTCCTGTTTTTACGGCATCGATACGCCCACCAAAGAAGAATTGATTGCCCACACACACAATCTCGAAGAAACGCGCCAGTACCTGGCGGCAGATTCCCTGGCCTACCTCAGCCTAGAAAAAATGATGGAAGTGTTGGAAAATGGAAAGAAAAAATTCTGCTCCGCCTGTTTCGATGGCAATTATCCGGTCCCGATCCCTGATAAGGAACTGGACACCAACCAGATGGGATTATTTACTAACGAAAATTTCTAATAACTCCGACGGGGACGGAGAGCCTCCGCTGGTAACTAGTCATTGCCCAATAAGCCGTCTATTCCCTATTCGACAGACCAAAGCCGTTGCTATCTGCCTCCACGGCTAGTGGGGCGGAGAGCCGCCGCTGGCATGGGCAATTACTTTTTCCCTTCGGGGGCACCGCGTGATGTCTC
>CATMOP010000239.1 GCA_950072225.1 uncultured Nitrospina sp. | reverse complement strand
TATTTTGTTAAAGAAAAATCAAGAAGACGTTACAGTTTCGTCACTTTTTTCATAAAAAGATTGATAGGGAAGTAAATTAGGAAGAACTCTGGACCTGGGAGGCAAGGCACCTGCCACAAAATAACTTAACGACAATCATTCACTCTTTTCAAAGCGATAACCTACACCGCGAACGGTTTTGATATATTTACCAGCTTCTTTTAACTTGGAACGCAGTCTCTGGATATGGGTGTCAATAGTTCTTGAAAATACCCCATCCCCATACTCCCAAATTTCCTCCAGAAGGAAATCACGGGTTTTTATTTTACCGGGGTTTTTAATCAGGTGGGCGAGAAGTTTAAACTCCGTTAATGTCAATTCCACCACTTGTCCATCCATCTGAACTTCATGCTTTCCCAGGTCAATGGACAACGGGCCAACCTGAATGTACTCCTGAGTCCCTGGGTTATCCTGAAAGTGGAATATTCGTTTTAGCAATCCCTTGTGACCCGCAGGATCAATTCTCTAGGGTTATAAGGTTTGGTTATATAATCGTCCGCGCCAAACTCTAATCCTCAAATCCGGGCCACTTCTACATCCGGAGCAATATCTATCTGCTAGCCCTCTTTTTGGAGTTTTACTTCCAAGGCCGCTAATAGCTCTTTATCATCATCGACTAAAAGGATTCGGTGATTCATTTTTTTTCCTGGTTTTCAAAAATTTAGCAACCTATATGACCATCCGAAAAAATTTCATACAATCATCAATAATCCAATCAATGCATGAAAAAAGTCCATGGTCAGAATCCAATTCTTTTAACTGGCACCAGGGACGCGACTCGGCAAAGTCTCTGGACTCCTGGATATTTATCGTTTCATCGTGAATTCCATGGACAACACGGATTGGGATGTTGCGAATTAATGGTAAGGAGTCCCAGTGCATTGCATCACGAAACAAATGCGTATTTAGTGTTACTTCTCTATTGTAGCCATAATGAAATACCCGGATCAAGTCTGGAGTCGAACTGAAGGAGTTCTTGTCCCAGCCCATATTTTCCATCCACCGGTTGAGAAAATTGAATCCGGGTGCCATTAGATATAATGCTTCTATTTCTTTTCGAGTTTCTGCAGTCAATGCCGCGACATAGCCACCCATGCTACTGCCTATTAAGGCAAAACGTGTGCCGGACTTCTCATCAATAATACTTTGAACCAGCGAAACCTGGTTCGTTAGCGTCAGGTTTTCAAAATTGCCCTGTTGCAAGTCTGGAATCGTGAGGGGTAGTCGGGCTTTCTCGAAGCGATCTTTGAACACACGGGCCTTTTGGGAACCTGGCCCTGACGCGAACCCGTGAAGGTAAATGAATTCTGTCAAAACAAAGTAGACTCCTCAGAGAAATGAACATTGTTCAATTTTCAACTAAAAATGGGATTACCCACTTTTTTCGAGTGGGATTAAAAAATATCAATTACTTGTCCTATAGCCACTAGAAGGGATCCAGCGGTTTGCAAGTACAATCAAAATCAAAACGGGGATTCCCATGGCCGCAGTTATCATAAAAAAATAAGAATATCCGGTAGAATCGACCATTACCCCTGAAAATCCACCCAGAAATTTTGGGAATAAAACCATTACTGAACTAAAAAGGGCATATTGTGTCGCTGAATAAGATACATTGGTAAGGCTTGAAAGATAAGCGATAAAAGCAGCAGATGCTATTCCTCCACTGAGATTATCCAAGCAGATTACCAAGGTCAGTAACGAAATATTATGACCTATGATAGCCAGTAGAGAAAAAAGGAGATTTGTAAGAGCGGAAAGCAGTCCGCCAAGGAAAAGCACCTTCATAACACCGTGACGGATCATCATTAGGCCCCCCAAGCCTGCTCCCAGCAGGGTCATTATGACTCCAAAAACCTTTGAGATAGCGGCGACCTCTACTTTGGTAAATCCCATATCAACATAAAATACGTTTGCAATAACCCCAAGAACAATATCTGAAATTCGGTAAGTACTAATCAGCAACAATATTAATACCGCACGCCATCGATATCGAATTAAGAAGTCGAAAAAAGGACTGATAAATGCTTTATAAAACCATTCTACTGAAGACTGAAGAAAGTTTGGAAGAATCGCAATGCGTTTTAAATAAGTAGCAGCCTGGGCCTCTTGGGCTTTTGTTTCATGGCTGATCCTAATCTCAGGTTCCCGAACTAAAATAGTTGTAATAATACCTACAAACATAAATCCGGCCATGATGAGATAAGATGCAAGCCAAGCACTGTATTCATAAGTTTCCTCATTAGGGTCAAACCAAGCCGCTATTCCCAACAAGCCTGCGGTCGCCAGAATCATGGCTATTCTGTAGCCGGCCATATAGGTGGCCGCCATAGCTGCCTGGTGGTCCTCTCTTGCGGTCTCTATACGGTAGGCATCTATCGCGATGTCCTGGGTCGCTGAAGCAAAAGCAACGATAAGCGCGAAAACTATCAGGTTAAACAAGTTGTATTGGGGGTCACTAAATGCCATTCCTACCAGTGCAAAAAATACCGAAAGTTGTGCAAATAACATCCAACTTCGCCTTCGCCCCAGAATTCGCGTTAAGATAGGTATCGGCATTCGATCAACCAAGGGTGACCATACCCACTTAAAACCGTATGCTAGTGCAACCCAACTGATAAAACCTATCGTACTCCTTTCTATTCCTGCCTCCCTAAGCCAGAATGACAATCCCGAAAAAACTAGCATGAGGGGAAGCCCGGATGAAAAACCCAAAAATAGCATCGAACGGATGCCTGGCTGCCAATAGACTTTGATTGCTTGCGCCCAGGAAGAATTTTGTTGATTTGAAAATAATTTCATTTTTTTAATTCAGACCGGCTTTGTTTCTAATTAGTTAAAATTGTGGATAAACACAATCGACCCCTTCCACCGTCAACCAGGCCTGCAAAGTTCCTCCCGATAACGCCAAGGGTAGCCCTGAGGAAAACCCCAAAAATAAAACAACCACCACTCTGCGATTCAAAAATAAATCCATAATAATATATATAAATCAGTTATTTATATACAATTTAATCATAAAATACATTATATGAAATTGGACCTGCTCTGCATTAGCCAAAGCCTTTATATCATTAAAATAGGGGAGTTTCAGGCATTTCACCTGGGAAACAAAGTTGCCCGAGTCATTATGGGCAATTGACAAGGGGTGATATCATTCAATAAAATTGACTTGCAGGAGTACAATCTAAACCCGGCACAATGACTTTAAATTCTTGTTATTATATAACCTTTTCAACCTTTTCTACCGATATGCAGGAGAACCAAGAGGCTAATTTATGAAAAACATGGAAAACCTGCAATTGGTTAAAGAGCAACTCAAAATAAAGACGGTCGAGTTGCGCAAGTCCGATGAAGAAAAAGTGCGGGTAATAAATAAAATCAAGGACCTGATTACCATTAACCAAGGCGAACAAAAAAAACTCAAAGAGGTCATTAAAAAAACAGAAGAGGAAGTTGATGTGCAAAAAAGCGAGGTCGAAATGGCCCGTCGTGCAAAGCGTTCCGGAGAAGAAGCGGCCAAGAAGGAGAAAGAAGAGATAAACAAGCGCCTTGAGGCCAAAGTAGAAGAAAAAATGAAGGACAAAATGATGAAGCTTGCCAAACAGGTTGAGAAAGAAAAAGGGGTCAATAAAAAATTCGGACGGGAACGGGGTGTATTGATGAAAGAATTAAGTCGCCTCCGCATGGACACCGGATCTGCTGACAACTTAAAAAAGAAGATCGAGGGCCTTAAGGCCGATTTGGTAAAAGCTAAAAAGACCGCCATGTCATCGGGCACCATTACAGGAGATGTTGCAAAGGAAAAGGACGCGCTCATAAAAAAATACGAAGATATGTTTTCAGGCGACATGGATGCGGGTGAAGACGGTATGCTTCCCTCTGAAATCATCCGGGAATTGA
>CATMOP010000238.1 GCA_950072225.1 uncultured Nitrospina sp. | reverse complement strand
GGATCGAACTGGATCACCATCAAAAATTCAGTATCATAGTTCCGATTAATTAAAGATGAAGACCCACCCAGCGGGGTTTTTTGTTTTTGTGGGATGACGGGTTGATTTTGGTATGATTACACGAAGAATATGCAACACAAAGTAGTTATAACTGGTGCAACTGGGATGGTTGGTAAAGGCGTTTTGTTAGAATGCTTAGATAGCTCGAAAGTGGCAATTGTATTAGCCATTAATAGAACTACCCTAAATATCAAACATCAAAAATTAAAAGAGATTTTAATTGATGATTTTTTTAACCTGAATGAAATAGAAGAAGATTTGAAAGGGTACGATGCTTGCTTTTTTGCTCTAGGCATTTCATCAGCTGGAGTATCTGAAGATAAATACAAAAAAATAACCTATGAGTTAACAATGAATTTTGCACAAGTTTTTTTAAATAATAGTAAAAATAGTGTTTTTTGCTATGTAACAGGTGCAGGAACAGATACTACCGAAAAAGGGCGTATCAGTTGGGCAAGAATTAAAGGTAAAACGGAAAATGATCTTCTAAAATTGTCTTTTAAAGCTGCCTATATGTTTAGACCTGGTTATATCCAACCATTGAGGGGTATAAAATCTAGAACGAAATGGGTTTCGTTTATTTATTTAATTTTTAGTCCTATCTATTTCATCTTAAAACATTTTTCTAGTGCAGCTACCAATACGACCAATATAGGAAAGGCAATGATAAATACTATAGACCAAAAGAATGGAATTAAAATTTATGAGAATAAAGATATTAATAAATTAGCCAATTATTGACAGCACCACACTAGTGCTATTAGGCCTCACATCCTTGGGGTTTTTTGTTCATAGATATTTAGGTGCGGTGTAGCGTAAAATCATTTTTCATTTAACCAAGAAGGCTAAAATAAAAGAAACCCAAAATAACACTCAAATATGAGTACTTTATCAAAGAAAGTGCAACATATTAACTAGTTAGATGTTTTACAATTAATTAAAGGAAATAGCTATGGAACTATTTGAGAAACATCCAATATCATTTGAAGGGGAAAACTACGAAATTCGGGTGCTAGATGATGACCAAAGCGTTAACGTAGTTTCTCTTCATAATAACCACCTCGCAAACTGTTTTAAGCATCAGCTCAAAATACCAAAGGATTTTGACGTCAAAAGATCGCTTAAAATAGATGCTGTCAACAAGTTAGTTAAGATATCCAAAAATGAAATAACTTAAAAACGATGGTTTTAACGCATAGATGAGAGTTAATATCACATAGAAATGATGGAATTAAATCAATGAAATACGCAACGCTTACCAATATTGTTAAAGGTGAATACGGGCGCTCCAACGGGAGGTTTCTCGACGTATTCAGTCCTTTGAATGGCGAGGTCATTTCTCAGGTACCGCTCTCCTCGGCCGATGTGGTGGATGAGGCGGTCGCTGCGGCAAAGCAGGCTTTTCCATCATGGGCTGACCTACCTCTTAAGGAGAGGGCTCAAATCTTTTATCGCTATCGCCACCTCCTGGAAAAGCACTTTGAGGAACTGGCGGCTCTGATTTCTGAGGAAAATGGAAAAACCATGGGTGAAGCAAGGGCAGAAGTGAGTGTCTCCATTGAAATGGCAGAGTTCGCTACTTCCCTCCCGCAGCTTTGTGTAGGGGAAATAGAAATAGTGAGCCGCGGTGTTGAGTGTAGATCAGAAAGGCATCCCCTGGGTGTGGTAGCAAGTATCACACCTTTTAATTTTCCCAATATGGTGCCTAACTGGACGATTCCCAATGCCATCACTTTGGGAAATACCATGATCCTGAAACCGTCGGAGCAAACCCCACTGAGTACCAACCGGATTGCTGAACTGCTGGCGGAGGCCGGTTTGCCGGAAGGGGTATTCAATGTCGTCCATGGCGACAGGAAAGCCGTGGAGGCCATCTGCGACCATCGCGATATTCAGGCAATTTCGTCTGTGGGATCAACGAGAGTTGCCAAAATCATTTACAAACGAGCCTCGGCCAATCTGAAGCGGGTCCTCTCCCTTGGTGGTGCAAAGAACCATCTCATCGTTCTGCCTGATGCGAATGAGGATATGACAGCATCAGACGTAGCTGCTTCTATGACGGGATGCGCCGGACAGCGGTGCATGGCTGCTTCGGCCATGGTGGCTGTCGGAAAGGTAGACTCCATCATCGATAAACTCTGTGAGGAGACTAAAAAGATTATTCCCGGTAAGAATCTCGGTGCCATCATTTCTAAACAGGCAAAAGAAAGAATTGAAGGCTACATCACGGAGGCGGAAGAACAAGGCGCCAAAATACTCGTGGATGGTCGCGGCGCCAGGGTCAAAGGAAAGGAGAATGGTTATTACGTTGGACCGACGGTGATTGACTTTGTCACACCGGATATGAAAATCGCTCAGGAAGAAGTGTTTGGTCCCGTTCTTGCTATTCTCAGAACCTCTACCCTCGATGAGGCTATCGAAATCGAAAACAATTCTGCCTACGGCAATGCAGCGTCGGTCTTCACCCAATCAGGGGGATTAGCCAATTATGTAGCTGAGCATGCCAGCGCTGGCATGATTGGCGTCAACATTGGCGTCCCGGTTCCGAGAGAACCGTTCTCCTTTGGCGGCTGGAATGAGTCCAAGTTTGGCACTGGGGACATCACGGGGAAAAGCTCCATCGAGTTCTGGACAAAGCTCAAAAAGACCACTACTAAGTGGAATCCCGAAGCGAGAACCAACTGGATGAGTTAGTTATCTCGATTCCTTCCACTTTTTGCCTGAAATCCAGTAATTCAAAATGGTTAACAAGGAAAAAAATCATAATCTACTTTACGGAATAGATGATAAACCGCCTCTGGTGGAGACGGGCGTGCTGGGGTTGCAGCATTACCTTACCATGTTTGGTTCGACCCTCTCAATTCCATTGCTCCTTGCGCCTGCATTCGGTATTTCCGATCCGGTGGAGTTAGGGTGGCTCATCGCCACCATGTTTTTCGTCAGCGGAATAACGACACTGCTCCAGACTACCTGGGGCAACCGCCTTCCTATTGTCCAGGGCGGGACGTTTTCCTTCTTGGCGCCTACGTTTGCCATCTGTGGAATGGCAGCTCTGGCCCAGGCGGGGTGGGAGGTGCGGATGCAGCACGTTCAGGGAGCCATTATCGCCGGTTCACTCGTAGAGATCGGTGTTGGTGCTACAGGACTGGTGGGCAGACTTCTCCGTTTTGTAGGGCCTATCACCATTGCCCCAACGATTGCGCTCATTGGGTTGGCTCTCTTCAAATTTGGCGCTCCCAAAGCAGGAGAACATTGGCCCATTGGTGGACTGACCATTATTCTGATCATACTGTTCAGTCAGTATCTCAAATCCAAGTACCGATCGTTTGAGCTCTATCCCATTCTGCTGGCGATCCTGATGGCCTGGGCGGTGGCAGCGATCCTGACAATCACCGGTGTTTTCACTGCAGGTCACCCTTCTTTTACCAGCTTGGAAAATCTGCGGAATGCGCCTTGGTTCCGGGTGCCGTATCCCTTGCAGTGGGGCATCCCGCAGTTTGGAATAGCTGCGTTTGTGGGAATGTTGGCCGGTTACATCGCTTCCATGGTGGAGTCCATTGGGGACTACTATGCCTGCGCCCGCCTGAGTGGGGCGCCTATGCCCGATGAACGAACCATCAACCGGGGGATTACCTTTGAGGGAATTGGCTGCCTTGTGGCGGGGATCTTTGGCACGGGAAACGGTACCACCTCCTACAGCGAAAATATCGGCGCCATCGGACTCACCCGCGTGGGATCGAGAAGAGTGGTTCAGGCCGGAGCCCTCATCATGATTCTGCTGGGAACGGTTTCCAAGTTTGGCGCTCTTTTTACCACTATTCCAAGTCCAATTGTGGGCGGTATGTATTGCGCCATGTTCGGGATGATCGCTGCCGTGGGGCTGTCTAATCTCCAGTTCGTGGACCTGAATTCTACCCGGAATCTTTTTATTCTTGGGTTTGCGTTTTTTATGGG
>CATMOP010000237.1 GCA_950072225.1 uncultured Nitrospina sp. | reverse complement strand
AAATCATCGACTCCATCGATTCCGATGAACCCATTTCGATCTACTCGCAGGGAGATTTTTCAGACCTCTGCCGCGGCCCACATGTCGACTCGACCAAGCAGATCAAGGCTTTCAAACTTCTTCATACGTCTGCGGCTTACTGGCGCGGTGACGAACGCAATCCGGTTTTGCAACGCATTTATGGCACCGCCTGGAACACGGAAAAGGAACTTAGGGTCTACCTCAAAAGGCTGGAAGAAGCCAAAAAACGCGACCACCGCAAGCTTGGAAAAGAGCTCGACCTGTATTCGGTTTCCGATGAAATCGGACCGGGACTCATTCTCTGGCACCCTAAGGGAGCGCGCATCCGCCACCTTATGGAAGATTTCTGGAAAAAGGAACATTTCAAAAACGGCTACGAAATGGTCATCAGTCCGCACACGGCGAAAATCGACCTGTGGAAAACCAGCGGCCATACGGAGTTCTATAAGGAAAATATGTTCTCCAATATGGATATTGAGGGCAAGGAATATGTCATGAAGCCCATGAACTGCCCGTTCCATATTCAGATTTATAAAACCAAACTGCGCAGTTACCGCGACCTGCCCCTGCGGTTTGCAGAGTTGGGAACGGTTTATCGTTATGAACGTTCGGGAGTTCTGCACGGCCTGCTCCGCGTACGCGGGTTCACGCAGGATGACGCACACCTGTTTTGCCGCCCATCCCAGATTGAAGAGGAGATCACCAAGGTTCTCGAATTGATCGTTTATATTTTGCAATCGTTCGGGTTCTTCGAATACAAAATCTATTTGAGCACCCGGCCGGGTAAATATGTCGGCTCGGAAGAGGGCTGGGAAAACGCCACCCAGGCTCTGGAAAATGCCCTGAACAACAAAAAGCTGGACTTCGAGGTCGATCCAGGCGAAGGGGTTTTTTATGGTCCTAAAATCGATATCAAAATTAAGGACAGCATAGGCCGCTATTGGCAGGTTTCGACGGTGCAGGTGGATTTTAACCTTCCCGAACGCTTTGATATAAGTTATATTGAGGAAGATGGGCAACGCCATCAGCCGATCATGCTCCACCGTGCCTTAATGGGTTCGCTGGAGCGTTTTTTTGGTTGTCTGATCGAGCATTACGCCGGTGCTTTCCCGTTATGGCTGGCTCCGGTGCAGGTCGTTCTTTTACCCATCACCGATAAACATGCGGATTATGCGCATGAATTGGCCCAAAGGTTTGAAGAATTGGACATTCGGGTAGAAAAAGACTTGCGAAATGAGAAGATTGGGTTCAAGATACGGGAGGCCCAATTACAGAAAATCCCTTATATGGTTGTTTTAGGGGATAAAGAGATGGATTCTCAAACTCTGGCTGTTCGTAAGCGGCGTTCCAAAGAAACCCGGACCCTAGATTTTGAGTCCTTTCTGGAAGAACTGAAATCCGGTATAGATTCCCGGCTGATTGAATCTGAAAATTAAAATTTTTATAAGGTTGGATTTAAATTAATAAGAAGCAGCGCATAAATAAGATGATTCGGGTGCGGGAAGTATCCGTAATTGGTGATGACGGGGAGCCATTAGGCACCCTGCCCACAGAGGAAGCTCTGAGCATAGCTCGCGACCAGGATCTTGATCTCGTCGAAGTTGCCCCGACCGCTAACCCTCCTGTTTGCCGAATCATGGATTATGGCAAACACAAGTACAAGGCCAGCAAAAAGGCGCACGAAGCCAAAAAGAAACAGAAAATCATTCACGTCAAGGAAGTCAAGTTCCGGCCCAATACCGATCGGCACGATTTCGATTTCAAATTGAGGAATGTAAAGCGGTTTCTGGAAAATGGTGACAAGGCCAAAGTGGTGATTTTCTTTAAAGGACGTGAAATCGTGCACCGCGAATTCGGCATGAGGGTTCTGGAACGTGTTGTCGAGGCAACGGAAGATACGGCGGTCATTGAGCAACAGGCCAAACAGGAAGGGCGTACCTTAGTCATGATCTTGGCCCCTAAAAATACTAAAACTAAAAAAGGGGGAATGATTAAAGCACAGCCGGTTGCCAAACCAGTAGAAGTGCCCGCTGGGGAACCTGAAGAAAAACAAATAGAAGACGGAGTTGATGATGCCAAAAATGAAGACCAATAGAGGTGCCGCGAAAAGGTTTCGCAGAACGGGTACCGGAAAAATTCGTCGGAACAGCGCTTTCACCAGCCATATTCTGACATCTAAAACCACCAAAAGAAAAAGAAACCTGCGAAAGGCCAGCATGATGGCAAAGGGAGACGCAAAACGCATGAGGGCTTTAATCCCTTGACCCTCAACACCTAGCGGGACGATAGGTCACCTTAAAAATTTTAATATTTTAATTGGGCGAGCGTTATTAGTTCGCCTCCCACATTAAGTGGGCTAGAAGGAGAATTTCAAAATGCCACGAGCAGTAAGCGGGACAGTTTCCCGAAAACGACGTAAAAAAATCTTAAAACTAGCCAAAGGCTACCGCAGTGTGCGAAGCACCTGTTTCCGTAAAGCCCGGGAGGCCGTTGAGCATGGTTTGTGCTACGCCTATCGCGATCGGAAAAACCGCAAGCGCGAGTTTCGTCGACTCTGGATTGCCCGGATCAACGCCGCAGTCAGAGCACAAGGCATGAACTACAGCCAATTTATTTATGGACTGAAAAAAGCCGATATCCAGCTTGACCGAAAGGTCCTCTCTGATATGGCGATCCACAATCAGGACTCCTTCAAAACCCTGACCGAAACCGCACGCGCCCAACTCCGCTAGGCGCGGGGCCAGCGAGCAATCGCTTCCTCTGGCGAATAATAATTTCTCTCGGCTTAAAAAGCTTTTGCCAAGTTTCCCCTGTCGGCGAGCAGGGGCCCCTAGCTGAAAAATGATCGAAACCATTGACAAGCGCCGGCAAGATTTTGATTCCCGCATCCGTTCCGCCTCCGCCCCGGAACCCCTCAAACAACTGCGTATAGATTTCCTCGGAAAAAAAGGCTGTATCCAGGCCCTTATGAAAGAACTGCGCCAGGCCGCTCCAGAAGAAAAACGGCAACGGGGCAAACTCATCAACGATTTTAAGCAGTATGTTGAAAACCAGCTCAAGGATAAGGAAGAAGAGCTGGGCAAATCCCCAAAACGCCAGACTTCAAAAAGTGAAACGTTTGACGCCACTTTGCCGGGCAGAAGGGAAATCTCCGGAACCCTTCACCCCATCACCCAAGTGATGGAGGAAATCAAATCCATTTTCCTGGGATTGGGATTCCAGGTGGAAGAGGGTCCCGAAATTGAAACAGATTATTATAATTTTGAGGCCTTGAACATTCCCAAAGACCACCCTGCACGGGATATGCAGGATACTTTTTACGTAGAAGGGGAGGCGGTTTTGCGGACCCATACTTCGCCAGTGCAGATTCATGTGATGGAAGACCGCGAACCGCCATTACGCATTATCGCTCCAGGAAGAGTCTACCGTTGTGATTCAGATATCTCGCACACCCCTATGTTCCATCAAATCGAAGGACTCATGGTGGATGAAAATGTTTCTTTCAGCCACCTCAAAGGCATTATGAGTATTTTTCTCCAGGAGGTGTTTGGCAAAGACACAAAAGTCCGGTTCCGTCCCAGTTTCTTTCCCTTCACCTGCCCCAGCGCGGAAGTCGATATTCAGTGCGTGATTTGTAGCGGAAAAGGGTGCCGAGTTTGCTCACAAACAGGCTGGGTAGAAATTCTTGGGGCAGGCATGGTCGATCCGGCAGTATTCAAATTCGTCAATTACGATGCAGAAAAATGGACCGGGTTCGCGTTTGGCCTGGGTATTGAACGCATCTCCATGCTGAAATATGGCATCAACGACATCCGTTTGTTCTTCGAAAACGACTTACGCTTCCTAAAACAATTCTAGCAGGGCTGGCCCTGCGACCAATGGGCCGTCGCTTCTTCTGGCAAGCAGAAATTATCTCGGCCCAATAAGTTTTTGCTGCGTTCCCTCAAACAATTCTAACCGGCGAGCCGCCGGTGGCGATGAGCGAGGGAGGCTGTAT
>CATMOP010000236.1 GCA_950072225.1 uncultured Nitrospina sp. | reverse complement strand
CGGATGCCATTTTCGCAAACGTTAATCTTGAACAGAATTTCCGGCATTGCGGTTTTTGGTTCCTGCTTTAAATTTGTTTAAATGTTCCACAGCAGTGGCCCGGATATTATCCATCAGCTGTTGTTTTTGTTTTTGTAATTTTTGAATCTCCAAATGTAAGGAGTCCAGGTCTTTCGCGGCATTGGCTTTATGTTTTTCAGCATGTTGCTTTGCGGTGTTGATTATTTTTTTTGCTTTTTCCTTCAACATCTCAGGGGTTAGTTGCGAAAAAAGATTACTGCCGTTTGACCGGCTTTCATCCGTTTTTTTCATTTCTTGAATCAGCAGGTCTTTTTCTTCCAGCTCTTTTCGCAGTGCCCGCAACTCTTCTTCCACGTCAGGAGGGATTCTGGTATCGGGTTCCCGCAGGGAAAGTTCCTGCAGACTTTCCTTTTGTTTTTTGATTTCCTCAATTTTGAAATCGATTTGCCGATCCTTTTCTTTGAGATCCTCGGCCATGGATTTGAAATCATCGGCTACAAGATGAAGAAATGTGTCCACTTCCTGCTTGTTATAGCCACGGAACTTGTCGTGGAAGCACTGCTCCAAAATATCAAGATAAGTTAGGCGCATGGCGGATCACTGCAGTCTTAATGCCAGGGTTCCCAGCGACTGCACAACAAAACTTTGAAGAAAAACAATTGCAAGAATGACGATGATCGGCGAAAAATCGATCCCCATTCCGGACATGGGGATTAACTGTCGTACTCGATACAAAACTGGTTCTGTGATACTGTGTAAAAACTGGACAATGGGGTTATACGGATCTGGGTTCACCCAAGATAACAGGGCACGGACAATGATGATCCACATATAAAGCTGTAAAACAATGTTTAGAATCTGAGCGGTTGCTTGTAGTAAATTTCCTAGAATAAACACGGACAAAAAAAATAGGGTGTAGGTTTTCCTACGAACTTGCACAGGGTGAAAAGGCCTGCCGACCCTAACCTGTTATACACATGGAGGTAAGGGGAGAAGTATCACAAGCCGCCAAAACCGTTGGAACGCAGGAGAAAATAATTGCTAACTGCCTTCCTAAAATATCTGAAAACTCCTTTAATGTCAATGAGAAGAGCCTCTTCCAGTGAGGGCTCTGATGGGAATAAATCGAGCTTATGAAGCGAACAAAAATCAAAGACCTTCTCCATGGTGAGGGGGGAGAAGTGTTGGTGAAGGGATGGGTGAAAACCCGGCGGGACTCTAAGGGAGGTTTTTCCTTTCTGGAAATCAATGATGGTTCCTGTTTGGCTAATATTCAAGTGGTGGCAGAGCATACTCTTCCAGACTATTCCTCCATTGAGAACCAATTGACTACCGGCAGTTGTGTCTCGGTTCGTGGCAAACTAGTTGCTTCCAAAGGAAAGGGCCAGTCCAAGGAAGTCCAGGCCACCGAAATCCGGGTTTATGGCTCCGCCCCTGTTGACTACCCCTTGCAAAAGAAGCGGCATTCCTTCGAATTTTTGCGTGAGATTGCTCACCTTCGCCCACGCACCAATACTTTTGGTGCGGTCATGCGGGTTCGAAACCGACTGGCTTTTTCCATCCACCGGTTTTTTCAAGACCAGGGTTTCGTTTACCTAAACACGCCTATTGTGACCACTAGTGATTGCGAAGGGGCCGGAGAAATGTTCCAAGTGACAACCTTGGATCTGTCTAATCCGCCGCGTGCGGATGGGGCAGTGCATGGAAAGATTGATTTTTCCCAGGACTTCTTCGGCGAAAAAACCTTTCTCACGGTCAGCGGACAACTGGAAGGTGAAATTTATGCTATGGCCCTTGCAGAAATTTATACTTTTGGTCCCACCTTTCGGGCCGAAAACTCAAACACCAGCCGTCACCTAGCCGAATTTTGGATGGTGGAACCGGAAATGGCCTTTTATGACCTGGATGACAATATGGACCTCGCTGAGGAATTCATTAAGTTTTTATTGTCGGATGTGATGGAACACTGCGCCGAAGACATGGAATTTTTCAACAAGCGCATTGACACCACCATTCTCGAGACTCTGAAAAATATCATCGACAATCGGTTCGAAAGGTTGACCTATACGGATGCCATTCATCAACTGCAGAAGGCATCCAAGATCTTTACCTACCCTGTGGAGTGGGGTTTTGCCCTGCAGGCGGAACATGAGCGTTATCTCAGCGAGAAGGTTTTCAAAAAACCGATCATCGTGTTCAACTACCCGGAACAGATCAAGTCCTTTTACATGAAACTCAATGAAGGCGGTGAAACCGTGCGAGCCATGGATGTGCTTCTGCCAAACCTTGGGGAAATAATCGGCGGTAGCCAGCGTGAGGAAAATTATGAAGTGCTTTTACAACGCATGCGGGATAAAGACATCGACCCGGAAGAATACTGGTGGTATCTCGATCTGCGGAAATTCGGGTCGGCACCTCACTCGGGATTCGGGCTGGGATTCGAAAGGTTGGTCCAGTTCGTCACAGGTATGGAAAATATCCGCGATGTAATTCCTTTTCCCCGTACACCCAAACATGCCAAATTCTAACCGGCCAGTGGCCGGTAGCAGAGAGCCGTCACTTTTGCTGGCGAGCAAAGAGTTATCTCGGCTTAGCGAGTTCCAGGGCAAGAAGGCAACAGAAGGAACATCACTAGCCCAGCGTGACAGTCAGGCAGGTTTGTAAGGAAAGGGCGGTCGCGTTAGCGTCACCGCCACATTGCCTCCCTCGCTAGAGGTCGGGCAGGGTGAAGTGGAAGGTGGTTCCTTTTCCCACTTCAGTTTTAAACCAGAGTTTTCCTTGGTGGTTCTCTTCGACAATGCCCTTACAGGAAAGCAGGCCTAGTCCGTTTCCACCCTTCTTGGTGGTTAGCGTGTCTTTGAAAAGAAATTTTTGAACATCCCCCGGGATACCACAACCCTTATCTGTCACGCTGACCTTCAGGAACCCATCGTTTCGAACGATCCGGATATCCACCTTGCCTTCGCTTTCTGTAACATAGCCGGCGTTGATGATCAGATTTTGCAGGACACGCTGGATGTCCAAGGGATTAAAAATTGCATGCAGGGAATTGCCTTCAGGAAGGATGTTGATGGTTTTGTTTAGCAATTGCGGGTGCGTGGTAAGCCCCGCTACGGTTTCTTCTATGACCGGTAAAATAGGTTGTTTTGATTTTTTTTTACATGATTCAAACTGGAATCCAGAAGCTCCATCAGATTGGTGCGGACCGTTTCGACCACATGCTGGCAATGCGCCATGTCTTCCAGTCCTTCCCGTTTTTTGTGTTTGGAGTCGGTTCCTTCAAACATTTCGATGGAATCTTCGATGGTCAATTCAGCAAGACCCAGGGTGCTCAGGAAATTATGGATATCGTGGGTAAAAATACTCAGTTGGCGCAGGTCCTTCATCATCGTTTCCAGATCATTGCGTATGCGGCCTGACAATGTGCGCATAATAGCGAGGAGCGCCTTGGGTTCTGACGCCAAATAGCTATGGAAATGTTCTTCATTGATTTCAATGAGCAGGGTGGTCTGCTGTGCCCTAGCCGAAGCGGAGCGGGCTTTGGATTCGATCAGAGACATTTCTCCCAGATATTGACCTGGACCTAGAATAGCTATTTGTTTGGGTCCCTTGAAAACTTCGAGTTCCCCTTCGAGGATGAGGTACACGGCATTTTCCAGATCATCCTCATTGAATAGAACCTCTTTAGGCGAGAGGGAAATTTCCCGGCAATGTTCGACCAGCTTGCTTAGGGTAGACTCATCGAAAAAACTGAGCAAGTCCGTCTCCTTCAACAGCTGGATTTTCCTACTTTTTTCCATCTTATAGGTATACCACTATTCGCCAATTTAGCCAACCGGGCCACGCCCGGTGGGAATGGAGCATAGCTTGATTAAGCCGAGAAAACTCCTTGCTAGCCAAATAAAGTTATTGCTAGTTGAGTCCAGCGAGTTATGCTCTTCATTAATTTCATGCCCCGCATGGGGTATCACGCTGGGTGGTGAGGCGGATGGCGGTTTC
>CATMOP010000235.1 GCA_950072225.1 uncultured Nitrospina sp. | reverse complement strand
GACAATAGTTTAATGATAGACTAAATGCAGGAAGCTAACATACTGCAAATAAATCTGCAACAGCAGTGGCAAATGCATAACACGAATTCATCTTACCCTGAAAATGGAAAACGAAAATACTCAAACGATTGAGGCCCTTGACCTGAGAACCAGAAAGTTCATTCATGCGGGATATGGGTTTCTTGGTTTGAATCTGGTTTATCTGGCTATCGCAATGTCTTTTATTCCTCCGTTCAACCTGGGGTTATCGGCGATCCTTTCTCTGGTTGCTTTTGTACTCCTTTTGGGTCTATTGACCTATTACCTGCTTAAGGGAAAGAAAATGCTCGCCCAAGTGCTAGCTGTTATTTTTGGCCTCCGATCCCTATTTTCGGCTTATTCCTTGATGGACGTAAGCACCTTTCAGGCTGTGCCATATCTCCTTCCGTGCCTCCTGCTCACGTTTTATCTCCTCGGACGGGCAGGGTGGGATTGGCCCTGACCACTCGGCGCGTACCCCTTTCGGGGCATGAAGGCAAAGGTGGAATATCACGGGGCCAATGAGCAACAAGGCTACGCCTTGAGGAAATGAGCAATAGCTTTTTTCCCCTGCTACCCCATTCGGGGCATGCGTGATGTCCTCTTCATTAATCTTCATGCCCTGCAAGGGTAAAGGCTGAGGATGAATATCACGGCCCCACGCCTCCAGTGGTCGTAGGTTCTCCGCGAATTGCTTAATCGGTTGAAACCCCTCTTTGCCCCTGCTATAAAGAAATCCTTTAGATTCAACTTGGAAAAGATTTAACATGTCCTCCCCTTTTATAAAATCCACCGACCAGCTATCTCTAGTTACCGATGTAGGGCGAAGGTTCCTCGGTTTGGAGCATACCAAGTCTCCGGAACTGGCTGATAGGGTCCAATCCGTTTTCCGGTATTTGAACGGAAAGCTGGGGTTCCCGGATACCACGATGGGCCGGCAAAATCAGGAAATGTTTAACCTGCTTATCCGCACGGTTTACCCTGAAATATTGATCGATCTTGCAGACTTGTTATACGTTCAGCACGAGCGCCCGGCGGTTTTTTTGAACTTTGAACACATCCACATCAACCTTCGTAAGGACCGTACCGCTTTATCTCAAGAGCTGGAACAGGTGGATGAAAATTTTTCCATTTTGTTCCGTGAACTGGCCAGCCTGATTAAAAAAGACCCAATTCTTTATAATAACCCTGAGTGGGTCACCCTGCTTAGTGAAAGCTATAGTTTTTATCTATCCCAGACCGGAAACTTCCCCTGGGATAACCCAATGGAATTGGTACCGCATGACTTGGACGCTCCCCTGATGGATGTGGCGACGGGGCTTGCCGGATTCCGCTTGATCCATGATTGGCCCAACGACTTTCCCCGGTTGATTCTGGCGGACAATATGCCTTTTATCATTAAAGGGCTGATCCATTTTGTAAAACTTTCGGGGAAGGAGAACATCGAAGTCCTGAATGTAGATTTTCCGGACGGCCCGCTTGGCAAACCTTATGGGTGTATTCTTGTCAACAAGTTCCTGCATCATTTGCAAAGAACAGAGCGCCAGCAATTTCTGCGCTGGGCCGCAGAGGCGCTGGAGCCGGGTGGCTCCCTGTTGATTCTGGATACCGACCTGGAATGCCAGATTTTAAAACGCGCCCGCAACCCGGAGTACCGAAACAAACTGACGCACGGTTATGTTGACACACTGGTAGAGATTGAAGAGAAATTTTGCGAGACCCTGATTCAGGATGTCCGGAAAATCGGTTTTGATGTTTCGCATTTTGATTTCCACGAATATGAAGATGAAACCGATGCCTACAGCCAGTTTCCAGGAGAAAACCTGTCTATTAAATTTGTCGGCCTGGAGATCATTGCCACCCGGTGAGCTGCCCACTAGGCGGGTGGCGGTGATATTTTTCCTCAGCTTTCCTGCCCCGAAAGGGGTACAGCACTGCATTGCCCGTCAAGCAGGCCAAGCCGTCAAGCGCACGTGATATTTTTCCTGAGATCTTACCCTTGCAGGGCATGAGGACAAATGAAGAGGATATCACGCGTGCCCCGGAGGGGTAATACTTTAATAATTCCCCCTGATAAGGGGGATTGAGGGGGGTTGCATAAACCAGCAGTTTTGCTGGCGAGCAAAAGTTATTGCTCATTGCCCCCGGTGGCTCGCCGGAGGAGTTTTTGTAGGGTTTTCCATTCGGTTCGGGTGGCGCTGTCGGCTTTTTTCCCCATTTTCCGATAAAGCTGAATGACCTTTTCGCCCGTGGGGGTCAGCTTTGCCCCGCCTCCTCCCTTGCCTCCGGTGATGCTGACAACCAGGGGTTCCTTGAAGCACTGGTTCATGGTGTCCACCATGTTCCAGGCACGGCGGTAGCTAAGATGCCTTTCCCGCGCCGCTTGCGAGATAGATCCCTCCCTACCAATTGATTCCAGTAAATCGACTTTCCCCGGTCCCAGGGCGATCAAATCTCCGGAAAGGATCCGGAACCGGGACCGGCAGTGGACTGAACTTTTCTTTTTCTCGGTCAAGTTGAACCTTCCCTATTTTTCAAGACGAACCAAGCCCAGTACGTTCGGAATCGGGCGGGAATAGTTATTTTCGTCATGTTCCCTGGACCCGGTGGAATAACTCCCAATGAATTCGTGCTCTTCATTTCCCGTATTGATATATAACTGGGCATCCGCCCCGCCTTCAACATACATGGCCTGTTTCAGGCCAATCGGAAGTTCAAGTAGCATATTGATCAAATCGTGGGTGGTGTAAGGCGATCGGACATGAATGAACAAGATCCTGTCCTGCTGATCTAATCCAATTGCGGCGATGCTTGACATTTTCTTTTGTTGTTTCCACATATTTTTTCCATGACAGGAGACCATGCGAATACTTTGGACCAAAGTTCCGTACTGCTTTCTAAGCGTGTCAAAATCTTCACAATCCCGATCAATGATCCGAACTGGAAGCAGGCTTTTATCATCGGGGTCGAAAGCGAGGATGGTTTTATCTTTGGAAACCCAAGTGTTGTTGGTATGTTTTCGGATTTTCATGTAAGAGACACTGGACATCATATCCTTTTGGTACATGCTTGCGTTGATGGCGGCAACCAGTCCATTCCTGTTTGCCCAATCTTTTACAGACCAGCGTTTTCCCTGGTCCTTGGACGAAGCGTTTAACAGCCGCAAACTAAAAGAAGCGGTGTCGGCCCTTAAAATGCGTATTAATGAGTCGCCGAAAGCAGATTTTTTCGGGGCCTGAAAAATGCCTACATCCAAACCTTTCTCAAGGTTTTTCCAGGCAGAAGGGGCCGTCTGGGCTCCCGGGCTGATTGCCAGCGTCATGGAACATAGTAAAACGATAAATGAAAGGCGGCATTTCAAGGTTTCTGGCTCCTGCGTAAATAATATTCTTAAAAGGTTTAAAGGGGACCTCTTAAACAGGCGGAAAGAATTATAGCCTGCATTATTCATGTTGTCCTTGAAAATTTTTTTATTTTTTTAGTTCTAAGATAGTATTAAACACCATTGAGTTTCACCACCCGTTTCTTGTGGGAGAGGTATGACAGATTTAGTTAAAACCCCAGTATTTGCAGATAACAACTTGATCAACCTGTACCACCTGAACGAGTTGTACCAGAACATAGCAACGGAAGTTTCCCAGCGAATGCGGGAAACTCACCAGATTGATGTTCCCATCACATCCGGAATCTGGGGCGGCACATATCTTATTGCCCATCCCAATGGTTTGGCCAAAAGGCGCATCTGGAGGTTTTATTGCATCGTCAACCTGCCGCAAAATACTCTTTTGGACAAACATGCAAACATGGAGAGGCTGGTCTCAATCTATTGCGATGTTTTCAAGGAGGCGTTTTCGCCGCATTTGGAGTTGAAACTGAAAATGTGGGGTGGACGTCTTCCTTTCAGCAGCTCTGCCAAGCCCAGCCTGACCCTGCACATGGAAGACGCCACCGAAACGGTGAGTTGGCTTAGGGTGTTCTTCGTTTGGAATCATGTCCCGTGGGAGGAGTCGATCATCAGCGATACCGT